>DASRQW010000161.1 GCA_035696245.1 Longimicrobiaceae bacterium
GGATCTATAATACGCTCGCGCGGATCGCCCTCGCCGCCGCAGGGCCGCCCTGAAGGGACCCGCGGGACCACTTCCACAGGAACCTTATCCGACTACATTTGACGCAACCGCCGACCCTGTCGGTGCTGTCGGACGCCCGCCGTTCGATCCCTCACCCGCGGACTCCGCGGTCCCTTCCTCGCTCCACTCCATCGAGGCACACCATGATGAAGCTGACCCGTTCCGCCAAGATCACCACGCTCGCCCTCGGCCTCGGCCTGATGCTCGCGCCGGCCGCCAAGGCGATGGACCTGTGCGGCGCCCGCGAGTCCAGCAACGTGATCGACTGCCGCAGCGGCACGTGCGTGCAGCTCCCCGGCTACACGCCCACCGCCTGGGAGACGTTCAAGTGCGAGGTCGGCCGCCTGTTCAGCTAACGACCCGCTGAACCACGGAAGGGACGGGCGCCGCCCGTCCCTTCCGGCGCCGGGCCGCCGCACGGTCCCGGCCGAACCAGTGAAACCCTGGAGTACCTCCCATGCCCCTCCGCCGTACCCGCGTCCTGCGCTGCCTCCGCCTCTTCGGCTCGTTCGCGCTCCTGGCGCTCGGCGCCGCCTGCTCCATGAGCGGCGTGGTGCGCGGGCCCGAGGGCTCGCGCATGCTCAAGCGCATCGGGCTCTTCAAGTACAACACCTCGCGCGACCCGCAGGAGCTGGGCGTGGTGGCGGTCGACCGGCTCACCCGCATGCGCATGAAGGCGCTGGGCGACGCCGCCGCCGTCATCGACCACAGCACGAGCTGGCAGGCCGCGCAGCCCGCCATCCAGCGCCTCTACGCGCAGCCGAAGTATCGCGGCGACTACGCGGCCCAGCAGCTCATCGCCCTCGCGTACGTGCGCGGGATGCTGATGCCCGCGCCCGCCTCGCCCGAGCGCGACGCGGCGCTGCTCCGGCACGTGAGCCGGCTGGTCGCGAACGGCGGCATCGACTCCGTTGCCGTCTACACCGGCCTCGCGCCCCTCGCGTCCGGAGCGAACGGCCGCCTCGTCGCCGACCTCCAGCGCCGCGCCGGCGAGAGCATCGCCGAGAACCGCCGCCTGGAGCTCGTCTGCCCCATCCGCCGCGAGAAGATCGAAGCCGCCGAGCGCCGCGCCTCCGCCGAGGTCTGAGCGGACGAGCATCCACCGGCACCTTTCGACCACGCGAGCAGTCGTCGGACGCGACGAATTCGGTCGATCGATACACGTCCGGCCAAAGCTGGAAGACACACGGGGGGCGCGAAGAGTCAGGCTCTCCGCGCCCTTCGTCGCATTCGCACCCTTCACCTCGATCACCGCCCCGCCGCATCACTGCCGATGCGAAGGCGCGGATTCGCGTCCGCTCAGCTCGCCGGGGAAGTGGGCGCGCTCCTGGGAGTCGAGTCCATCGGGAGCGGCGCGGGCAGGCGGCTGGCCCGGCCCCGCGAAACGAAATCTCATACCAATACGGGCGATCAACTGTGCATTGTGCGGTTTGTCTACCGAGCGTTCGCACCGTCTTGCTCCGAAGAATGCACAGTCATTCAACCGGATTGGTATCAGAACCCGCCCAGAATCGAAAGCCCATACGGTCGATCCGCACCGGAGAGTTCGTCGCATCCGGCGTTCTCGGACGTCACTCGCTCCCGGTCGCGCTACTTCCCCGCCACGCTGCCGGAGGTGATCGCACGCGCGGGCGCCGGCAGCGCGCCGTCGAGGTGAACGGCGGCGGCGCCGGGAACGGGGGTGCGCTCGTAGCCGTGGATGAGGCTCACGTCCACCGACATGGCGCTGCCGTCCAGGCGCTGGAGGATGGGGGTGAAGCGCGCGCCCCACACCGTCTCGCCCGGCTTGTACGACGAGCGCGCGTGCACCTGCTGCGCGAACGTCTCGTCGATGCCGGTGAGGAGGATCAGGAACTCGGCGTCGGACTCGTGCAGGCCCGCCTCGGTCCAGCCGTGGAGCGGGCTGTTCGCGTCGATGGGGTGCACCACCGTCCAGCTGAGCGGGAAGAGCGCCACGCGGTCGCGCTCCAGCGACAGCTCGAAGAACTCGCGCCGTCCGCCGCCGCCCGGCACGCGGCGGCTCATCGACACCTTCACCTCCACCTCGATGAGCTGGTTGCTGCGCCCGTTGACGATGCGGAACTCCCACGCGGTGATGCCGCGGTACGGCGCGACCACGGCCACGTCGCTGAACACGATCCTCGCCACCGGCCGCGAGAAGCGCGCGAACACCAGCCCCGTGCCGATCGCGAACACCAGCAGGCCCGCCAGCGACTCCACCGTCACCAGCAGGTTCGCGGCGAAGCCGTGCGGGGTGATGTTGCCGTAGCCGATGGTGGCGAAGGTCTCGACGCTGAAGTTGAACGACGCCATCAGCCGCCCCAGCTTGCCCTCGCCCAAGTCGCCGCGCAGCGCGCCCGGGCCGCAGAGAAAGAACAGGACGGCGAAGACGGCGTTCGCCACCAGGTACATCGCCGCGACGAGCCCCAGGAACCTTGGCCACGACAGCTCCAGGAGCTGGTGATAGAGGTTGAGCGACGCCAGCGGCCCGGTGCCCACGCGCCGCACGTTGAACGTGCCGTCGCGGTTCAGCAGGCGCGTGGGGCTCTCCTGCGCCAGCAGCGAGCCGAAGCCGAGGTCCTTCTCCTCTTCGCGTGGAGCCATCGTGCGGGAGACGATTCTGGGGATGCGGGGCCGTCGGCGCGGGCGGCCGAGGGAGGGAAGCGGATACGCTCAATCATACGCCGTGAGGCACGGCGCGTACAGTCGCGCGGCGGAGGCCCGCGCGCCCGGCGTCCACGTGTAACGATTCCGCCGCATGTCCGAAAATGGTCTGTGCACGTTTGCCGGGTGGACGGAAGAGACGGCTACGGGCGCAGGAGAGAGGCGGGCTGCCCACCTCTACCGGGTG
>DASRQW010000162.1 GCA_035696245.1 Longimicrobiaceae bacterium
CGTTGCAACGAGGGAGACGACCGCACCAGTTCTCGGGCGGGCAATGTCAGCGCATCTCGATCGCTCGTGCGGTCGTGACCGACCCGAAGCTGATCATTTGCGACGAGCCGGTGTCGGCGCTCGACGTGTCGGTGCAGGCCCAGGTGATCAACCTGCTGCAGGACCTGCAGAATCAGTTCGGCCTGAGCTACCTCTTCATCGCGCACGACCTGAGCGTGGTGGAGCACATCTCCGACCGCGTGGCGGTGATGTACCTGGGCCGCATCGTGGAGCTCGCCGACTCGCGGGAGATGTACCGCAACCCGCTCATGCCGTACACGCAGGCGCTGCTGAGCGCCGTGCCCGTGCCGGATCCGCGCCACGTGCGCGACCGCATCGTGCTGGAGGGCGACGTGCCCTCGCCGGCCAACCCGCCGCCGGGGTGCCCCTTCCACCCGCGCTGCCAGCACCCGCTGAAGGACGCGGACTGCGCCCAGATCGTGCCCCCGCTGGCCGACAAAGGGGGCGGCCACTTCGCCGCGTGCATTAAGGTGCCGCTGGGCGCGGGGCACGGCGACGGACGCGGCGCGCTCCCGGTGATGCCGCCGGCCGCCACGGCCTGAACAGCGCGAGGGAGGCCCGGCCACCACCGGCCTCCCTAGCGTGCTTCCCTCGATCCTCTCCGTGCTCCCGGCTTCCCAACAGCTTTCTTCGGTTTCAATCGGATTCGTCCACACCGTCCACTACCGCATTGCATCGCAAGCTCCTATATTGTCATTTCGTTCGAGGGAAAAACCGGCTGTGCGTCCGACTCAATCAGGTGGGATGTGATGGATCTGCAAGGACATCTCTTCTGCCGGCGAGCTTGGACGGCGGAGATGCGAGGCCGGGGACCGCCACGATGACGCCACGGGTGCGCGTGGCGACACCGGCGGGCAGGTGAGGTGAAATGGGGGTGCAGACTATGTCCATATTGACGCGGCGCGAAAAATTCTGCATCCTAATGCCGTCACACTTACTTCACGTCCGAAAATGAACCTCGCATTGAGAGCCGGCTGATGCAGCGCCTCGCCCCCTCCCTCGTCCTGCTTCACGCGGACGCCCCGTTCCGCGAACGCGTTCACCGCGCTGCGCCGCTCTCCACCGTGCTCGACGCGCGCGACTGGGAGGAGCTGCGCGGAGCGCTGCGATACGCCCCGCCCGGCACGGTCGCGGTGGTGGACCCGTACACGGGAGGCGAGGGGCTGAGCGGCGAGCTTCGCGACCTGCTGCGCGACTTCCGCTCGGCCACCGTGATCGCGGCGTACCGCTTCGGAGCGGCGCACTACGGCGACCTGCGCACCCTGGGCCAGTGGGGCGTGGCCGAGCTGATCTGCATCGGGCGCGAGGACACGCGCGCGGCGCTGGCGCGGCGGCTGCGCGCCATGCAGGCCCGCGCGGTGCAGCGCGTGCTCCAGCACTCGCTCGCCCACCCCATGGGTGCGCGGGGCCGCGCGGTGCTGACGGCGGCGGCGGAGACGGTTGCCACCGGCGGCCAGGCGCCGGAGCTCGCGGCGGCGCTGGAGCTCACCGAGCGCACGCTGCTGCGCTGGTGCGCGCGGACGGACCTGCCGCCGCCGCGCCGCCTGCTCGCGTGGCTGCGCGTGCTGCTCGCCTGCGACCTGCTGGACGACCCCGGCCACACCCTCTCGTCGGCCTCGCGGGCGTGCGGGTACGCGGCCGACATGCCGCTGCGCCGGGCCATCCGCAACCTGGTGGGTCTGGAGCCGCGGGAGCTGCGCGAGCGCGGCGCCCTGGCGACGGCGGCGGCCCGCTTCGCCGCGGAGCTGGGCGCCCTGCGCGAGGCGGGCCGCGAGCGCCGCCGTGCCAAGCAGCACGCGTACGCCGCCTGACCGCGGCGTGGCGCCGGGAGGGCTTTCCCGGCGCCGCGCGTCAGGTATCTTCCGGGTGCATCTCCGCCCGGGTTCCGCCGCATCGGTCCCCGGGCTCCCGCTCCCCGCGAGGCCCGCCGTGCCGCACCTCCCTTCCCAGCTCCGCACGCTTCCCCGCGCCCGCGGCCGGCGCTCCGCCGTCCGCATCCTCCTCGTCATTGCCCTGCCACTGCTGCTGCCCGCGTGCCGTTCGCCGCGCGCGGACCAGGCGTGCGCGTTCGCTCCGGCGGACACGCGCGGGTGGACGCGCGTGGAGCGCACGGCCGCGACGCTGCTCGTGCCCGCCGGGTATCGCGCCGACTCCGCCGCCGCGCCGCCGGACGTGACGGGAGCGGCGAGCGCGTCGGGAGAGGACTTCGTGACCTGGGCGGCGGGACCTGAGGGCGAGGCGGGGCCGGAGAGCCGCATCATCTTCCACGTCGCGACTTCGGTGGCATACGCGGACGCGCCGGGTGGCGACACCGTGCCCGGGCTGCGCGACCTCCGCCGCTGCACGCTGGCGGTGGACGGGAAGACGGGGCACGTCTCCACGTCGTGGATGGAAGACTCGCTCAGCCCCACCGGCCGCACCTACCAGACGATCGCGCGCTGGACGGGCGTGAAGGGCGGCCGCGAGATGGGCATCTTCATCGTCGCGCCGACGGAGAAGGAGCAGCGGCGTCTCTCCGGCGTCCTCGCGTCCGTCCACTTCAGGTAGCACCTCCAAACTCTTCCGACGCATCCAACCGCCTGTCGTGCAAGAAGAGCGCGGCATCTACCGCATCCTCTCCGGTACGATCGCCCGGCGCGGACCTTGCCGGATCTCGCTCCGCACCCAAACATCTGGTATACCGCTCCGCACGCGCACCCGTAGACCGGGACGCGCGTGGAAGGGCGCGCGAGGAGGCGACGAGCATGCGAGAGACGGGCGATGACCGGGGCTGAGCTTCGGGCGGCGAGGGAAGGCTTGGCGCTGCCGCGGGCGGCGCTGGCTGAGGAGCTGGGCGTGCCCGAGCAGCAGGTGTGGGACTGGGAGAGCGGCGTGGCGCGCATTCCCTCGCGCTCTGCGGCGCTGGTGGCGTACAAGGCGGCGCTCGCCCGGCGCGAGGCGGCGATGGAGTCCAGCGGCCTGCCCGCGTGCACCTTCGTCCGCGAGTGGAACGCGCAGCCGATGCCGCCGGGAACGGAGCCGCAGCTTCGACGGCTGGAGGCGCTGGCGCGCCACGCGCGCTCGTGCCCGACGTGCGTGGCGCGCGACCTCCACGCGCGGGGCCATCTTCCTCCGCTGCCGCGGCGGCCCGCCGGCGGACCGGCGGGCGTGGTGGGTTGGGCGTGGGACCGGATCGAGGCGCTGCCCGCGTGGGCGAGGCCGCCCATCGCGGGCGGGGTGATCGTGACGGC
>DASRQW010000163.1 GCA_035696245.1 Longimicrobiaceae bacterium
GCTAAGCTGTGGCGACGCCCGGCTGTGCGACGAAACTCGGGGATTTGCTCGAACGCAGTCAGTAGATTCATGCTGCAAAGATACACCGTTGCCCTGAATGAAACAGCCCTGCGCTTGCGGGGGAGGGCAGGCGAGTTTTACGAGCCGGGTGAGGGCCGCCCCACCGCCGATCACGGCAGCAGGTGCGCGATGGAGTTCGCGTAGTAGCGCAGCAGCGTCGCCTCCTCCGCCACCGGCGAGTACACGCCGTCCTCGTCGCGCACCATGTGGCGCATCGTCAGCATCCGCAGACCCACGGTCACGCCGTAGTCCAGGTCGCGGCGGGGCACGTACAGCCGCGCGCCCGCCCCCTCCAGCTCGGCGATCAGTGCGTTCACCCGCGCCTTCAGCTCCAACTCGTCGAGCCGCGCGTCCGGGTCGCGGACGAAGACGGTGGAGACGAGGGCTACCGGCAGCACCGGGACCACGGCGCCGACGGCGTCCATCAACGCGCCACCCAGCTCTGCCACGCGCTCGTGCCGCTCGTCGCGGTCCAGCCGCCGGAAGTCCACCGCGTGCTCCGTGCAGTACGCGCGCATGGAGATGGGCGAGCCGAAGTTCACGCAGGCGTACCCGAAGCGGTGCCACTGCCCGCGCAGCGCCAGCCCCAGGTTGCGGCCGATGAACCGCGCCGACCCCACCGCCGCCGCTGCCGGGCCGCGCTTGACCCGGTCCGGCTCCAGGTCCAGCAGCAGCGTGCGGTCCTCGAGCGTGCGGTCGTAGTTGATGCCCACGGGGATGAACACCAGGTCGCGCTCGCCGCCGGGGTCGAAGGCGCGGAGGATGTAGTCCAGGAGCCCCAGCTTGGGCGGCCGCAGGCGCCCGTCGCGGCTCAGCCCGCCCTCGGGGTAGACGGCCTGCGTCACGCCCGCCGCCGTGGCCATGTGGACGTAGCGCTCCAGCACGCGCCGGTACAGCTCGTCCGTGCCGCCGCGGCGGATGAAGTACGCGCCCATGCTGCGGATGAGCATGTGCAGCGGCCACACCCGCGCCCACTCGCCCACCGCGTAGCTCAGCGCCGCGCGGCTGGCCGCAAGGTAGCCGACCAGCACGTAGTCCATGTTGCTGCGGTGGTTCATCACGAACACCACCGTCGCGTCCTTCTCGATGCCCGCCAGCCCCTCCTCGTCGGAGTAGCCCAGGCGCACGCGGTACAGGAGCCGGGCGACCCGCCGCGCCAGCCAGTAGCCCACGCGGAAGTACAGGTACGCGTTGAACGCCGGCACCGTCTCGCGGGCGTAGCGGGCGGCGCGGGCCATCGCCACCTGGCGCGGCATGCCGTGCTCGCGCGCATACGAACCGACCGCCTCCTGGACCTTGTGGTCGTACAGGAGACGGTCGATGAGCGCCTGGCGGCGCGTGAGCTTGAACGGCTGGATCTCTATGCGGAGCCGGGTGTTCAGCTCGTCGATCACCCGGTTGGCGCGCTGGCGGAAGTACCACCGCACGCCCGGAACCAGCAGGCGGTCGAGCGCGGCCCACGCCGCGAACGCCGCCAGCAGCAGGACGAGCCAGACCGGTAGCCGGACCGTCCCGCCCACGCCGCCCCCTACCTGGGCGCGATGGGCCGCGCGCCGACTACGGTGGCGATGCGCTGCTCCAGCAGCCCCGTGCTCTGGCAGCGCACGTTGCTGGTGCTGGTGCCTTCCACGTTGCGGGCCGTGGCCTCCATGGTCGTGTTCAGGCGGCTGCCCGTGCCCTGCGCCTCCACGGTGGTGCGCAGCGACATGCGCACCAGGTACGTGTCGGCCAGCGGCGCGCCCGTGGTGTTGCTGATGCCGCAGTTCACGTACTTGGAGAGCGGCTGGCCGTTGTACTGGCGGTGCGGCGTGAAGCGCAGGTTGCCCACCGTGCGCGTGCCGGGGTCGTTCACGTTCGGCTCGATGCCGAGCTGCGTGTACACCGCGGGGAGCGCTGCCCACAGCTGGGCCGGCGGAAGGTCGCTCACCGCCGACGCCATGCTGATGTCGGGCGCCAGGGTGATCTCGGTGCCGTTGCCGCCGTTGCCGACGATCTCCGAGCGGCCGGGGTCGCTGCTCCGCGCCGCCACCGTGCTGGTGGACGCCGCGCAGCCGCCGAGAAGGGCGCAGAAGCCGAAGAGAAGGGTGCTGCGGTGCATGGAGTGTTGCTCCGTGATGGGACGGGAGAGACGAGAGGGAGGACGGCCCGCCGAAACGGACCGTCCTCGCAATTCTATGGGTGCCAACTTATGTCGTCAATCGGCTCCGGCCCGGGTCGTCGGACGAGTGGTGGAGCCGAGCCGCCCTACCGGTTGCCGCGCTGCTCGCTGGGCGCGGGCCCGCCGTGCTCCGCCGTGGCGGCGGAGGGCGCGCGGTCCATCAGGAAGGCGTGCTGCACCAGCGCGCCCAGGGCGCCGCCCAGCAGCGGCCCCACCCAGTACACCAGGTGGTTGGTCCACATCCCCGACACCAGCGCCGGCCCGAACACGCGCGCCGGGTTCACCGCCCCGCCGGTGAGCGG
>DASRQW010000164.1 GCA_035696245.1 Longimicrobiaceae bacterium
GCCTGCTCCGGCGTGGAGATGCCGAAGCCGACGGCGACCGGGACGGGCGAGACCGCTCGGACCGCCGCGACCTCGCGCGCCAGGCCGGACGCCAACTCCTGCTGCGTGCCCGTCACGCCCGTGCGGGAGACGTAGTAGAGGAACCCGCGCGCCGCCGCGGCGATCAGCGCCACGCGCTCCGGCCGCGTGGTCGGCGCGACCAGGCGGATCAGGTCCAGCGGCGAGTCCGCGAACCTGCGCTCGATCGTCGCGTCCGAGCCCACGGGGAGGTCGGTGACCAGCACGCCCTGCGCGCCCGCGGCCTCCGCGTCGCGCAGGAAGGCCTGCAGGCCGTGGCGGAGGATGGGATTGAGGTAGGTGAAGAGGACCACCGGCGTGTCGTGCTCCCGCCGGAAGTCCGCCAGCGCCTCCAGCGTCCACGCCAGGTCGGCCCCGCCCTCGATGGCCTCGTACGACGAGCGCTGGATCGTGGGCCCGTCCGCCAGCGGGTCGCTGAAGGGCACGCCCAGCTCGATCACGTCCGCGCCCTCCTCGGCCAGCATGCGCAGGACGGCGGGCGTGGCGTCGCGGCCCGGGTGGCCGGCGGTGACGTAGGGGACGAGCGCGGCGCGGCCCGCGGCGGCGCAGGCGGCGAACACGCCCGCCAGCCCGGCCGCGCGGTCAGACGAAGTATTCACCGACATTGATTCCGTACCGCTCGGGGTCCGTGGTCTTGATGATGGAGCGGCGCGGCTTGCCCGTCTCCGCGTCGGTCTCGGACAGGTCCAGCGTGCGCGGGGGCGACACGGGGATGCCCATCGAGTCGTAGATCACCTTCACCACCGGCTGGTGCAGGCGGTCGGGCCGCTGGTTGCTCGCGACCACCACCGCCAGCTCGAAGCTGTCGAGGATGACCACGCTGCCCACCGGGTAGATGCCCGTCATGCTGATGAACGCCTTCACCACCAGCGGGTCGAAGCCGCGGCCGGGGTTGTCGCGCATCTCCCGCAGCACCTTGTCCGGCGGCCACGGCTGCGACTGGTAGCTGCGCTTCGTCGTCGCCGCGTCGAACCCGTCGGCGACCGCTACGATGCGCGAGAAGAGCGTGGTGGCGCGGGGACGGACGGAGCGGGGGTAGCCCGTCTGGTCGATCTTCATGTGGTGCTCGTACGCCATCAGCATCGCCCGCAGCGGCAGCTCCGAGAAGCCGCGCATGCCGAACATCGCCAGCACGCCCTCGGTGGGGTGCTCCTGCATCTGGCGGGCTTCCTCGGCGGTGAGGGGGCCGGCCTTGTTCACCACCTCGTACGGCATCTTGATCTTGCCCACGTCGTGCAGCAGCGCGCCCAGGCCCAGCTCGTACAGCTGGTGCTTGTCGAAGCCCAGCTTCTTGCCCAGGGCCACGCTGAAGATGCAGACGTTGACGCAGTGCGTGAACGTGTACTCGTCGTAGTCGCGCAGCGTGGTGAGGCCCACGATGGACGTCTCGTTGGTGAGCACCTGGTCCACGATGGACTGTACCGCGCGCTTCACCGGCCGCAGGCTCATCCCCTTGCCGATGCGCATGCCCGTCATCACCTCGCGCGCCACGGCGACGGACTGCGCGTACGTGCGCTTCGCCATCCGCCGCGCGTCGTCGTCGTCCGGCGGCAGCTCGCTCTCGCGCGCGGGCGAGACGGCGACGTGGAGCACGGCGCTGCGCTCCAGCCGCTCCGCGAACACGCCGAACGGGTCGTCGCCCGAAGGCTCGCCCAGCAGCAGGGAGAGGAACGCCGTCCACTCCGCCCGCTGCGCGCCGCGGAAGACGTCGAACTGGCCCACGCCGTGGCGCTGGAGCGCGCGGCCCACGGCGCCGAACGTGGCGTAGCTAGCCAGGTCGATGCGCAGGCGCAGGTCGTTGATGAAGAAGAAGTCGCCCACGTAGCGGATCGACACCTCCTCCTCCATGTCCAGCAGCCCGCCCACCACCGCGTCCAGCTCGGCCAGCGCGTTGCCCACCGCCTGGTTCTCCAGCGGATAGAGCTGGAGCGCACGCAACGCGGCGGACATGGCGAAGAGCAGCTCGCGGGCGCGGCGCTGGAGCCCGCGCTCGTCGCTCGTGGCGATGCCGGAGGGCCGCGCCTGCGCGTCCGTCGAAGCCGATGCCGGAGTCGTCTCGCTCACGTCTTCACCGCTCGCAGGGCCCGGCCGACGGCGCTGCGGACGACGGGATCGGGATCGGCCGCGGCGGCCTGGAGCGCCTTCTCGGCCGCGGGGACTTGGATGCGGCCCAGGCCGAGTGCCGCGCACGCCCGCATCTCCCCCGTCTCCCGCCGCCCCAGCCAGCTCTTGCCGTTCAGCACGCGGTCCAGGATCGCCACCCCGTCCGCGCCCGCCAGCCCTCCGTACGCCTCGAAGAAGGCGATGCGCTCCGTCAGGTCCGCCTCGCGCAGGCGCTTGGACTCGATGGCGGCCTCCAGCTTCGCGCGCGCCGGGGCGTAGCGCAGGGACGCCAGCGCCCGCGCCGCGGCCACGCGCACCTCGCGGTCCGCATCGTCGAGCGCACCTTCCAGCGCGCCGGACGCGCTGGGCGAGCGCAGCTCCTGGAGCGCTTCCACCGCGACGAGGCGGAGGCCGGCTTCAGGGCGCTGGAGCAGACGCGCCACCTCCGGCGCCGCGGTGACCACCCGCAACCGGCCGACGAGGCGGGCGGCACCGGAGACGGTGGATGCGTCCGCGTCGGCCAGCAGGCGGACGAGGTGCTCCTGGTGCGCGGCGCCCAGCCTCTCCGCCGCGCCCAGCACGGAGCGGCGGACGGCGGGCGACGCGGCGGCCTCGCCCGCGTGGAGGAGCGGACCCAGCGCCTCCGGCGGGAAGAAGCCGAAGAGGCGGCCCAGCGCCTCTTCCGAGACGCTGTCGCCCGCTTCCTCGACCACGCGCACCAGCTCGGCGACGGTCTCGGGCCGCGCGAGCTGGTCGAACAGCGCGCGCAGGCCGCGGATCACGGGCGGCGCCAGCACGGTGCCGCCCGTGGCTACGCCGACGAGCTCGCCGAGCACGTACGACGCGCTCTCCAGCTTCCCCGCGCCCAGCAGCGTGGGCAGGATGTCGGAGAGGATGGAGACGAGCTGCGCCTGCCGCTGCGCCGCGCCGTCCTGCAGCCGGTCGAAGAGGGCGTTGAGGAGCTGCGTCCACAGGTCGCGCTCCATCTCCAGCTTCAGCTCGGCCGTGAGGCGGCGCATCTCGCCCTCGTCCAGGAAGTACAGCGTCTCCTGGAAGTCCTCGCGCGACACGGACGAGACGAGGTCCGGCTCCTCCGCGGGCGGGGGCGCCTTGGGCGGCGGGGCGCCGGACGATACGGGGACCTGCACGCCCTCGTTGAGCGGGTCCACGTACTTGTAGCGGAAGTACAGCCAGTCGTGCTCCCACAGCAGCGTGAGCAGGTCTTCCTCGTCCTGCCGCAGCCGGTGGATGCGGGCCAGCAGCTCCAGGAAGGCGCCCAGCTCCTCGGCCTCGAAGCCGGGGTGGAAGCTCAGCTCGCGCACGCCGTCCTTGTACAGCAGGAACGCCAGGTCCTCGCCCCGCTCCTCGGCGTGGTAGACCGACGCGCCCTCCCACAGCAGGTCGTGCTCGTCCACGCGGATGGTGACCTCGTCGGAGCGGTCCCACAGCGAGGCCATCTTGCCGCGCAGCGTGTCCACGAAGCGCTCCAGCGCCGGCCCGCTTCCCTCGTACAGCAGGTGCGTGCGCAGCGCCTTGGAGAAGCCGCGCACCACCTCCTGCACGTCCAGGCGCACCGGCTCCCGTTCGGGGTCGGTTTCGGCTTGGTCGAGGGTGTGGACGGCGAAGTCGGTCATGAAGCGCGGAGGGATGGGCGGGCCGGGTGGCGCCAAGATGCGGGCCGAAGCCCGCCGTAGCAAGGTTTGCGAGCGTGCGCGGCCCCCGAGGGCGCGCCGCCTGGCGGTCGCGCGCGAGACGCCCTTCCGCACGGACGGGCGGTAAACGTGCGTTCCGGCCCGCTTCCGAAAAACCGCACGATCACGCCGGCGAGGACTCCATCCACCGAGCCCTCATCACCCGCGGATGGGTCGTCCACGCACCGTCCGAATCGATGCATCGGCACCAGGTTTCACATCCCTCGCGCCGCGCATCGGCCGGCGAACGGTGGGACCGGCGGCGGGATTACGGTGGATGCGCAGCGGGCCGGTCGCCGGGCTGGAGATGCGCATCCGCCGATGTGCGAAAGGGCGCGAACCGTCCGCCGCTGCGCATCTCCCGAATTCCCCGCCGTTCATCCACCGAATCCCGACGCGCCCTTCACGTCCGTCCGGATGCAGCGAACGGATCGGACGGGAGTCTCGGATGATGGATAGACGGCCGCTTGCCGCACATCGTCACTCGCCCCCTTAACTGCTACATCCCGCCGGTCATCTCCGCAACCTGCGAGACGTCCTTGTCGCCCCGGCCGCTCAGGCACACGACCACCGGGCCGGCGTCGCGCCACTGGGCGCCCTCGCGCAGCACGTAAGCGATCGCGTGGGCGCTCTCCAGCGCGGGGATGATGCCTTCCAGCCGCGCAAGACGGCCGAACGCGTCCAGCGCCTCGGCGTCCGTCACCGCGACGTAGCGTGCGCGGCCCGAGTCCTTGAGCGCGGAGTGCTCCGGCCCCACGCCGGGATAGTCCAGCCCGGCCGAGACGGAGTGCGCCGGGGCGACCTGACCCGCATCGTCCTGGAGGAGATACGAGAGACAGCCGTGCAGCACGCCGGGTTTGCCCATGGTGAGCGTCGCCGCGTGCCGGGTCGTATGGACGCCCTCGCCCGCGGCCTCGACGCCCACGAGCGCCGTCTCCGCGTCGTCCACGAACGGGTGGAAGATGCCGATGGCGTTCGACCCGCCGCCCACGCAGGCGACCACGGCGGCGGGAAGCCGGCCCTCGGCCTCCAGCACCTGCTCGCGCGCCTCGCGCCCGATCACGCTCTGGAAGTCGCGCACCATGCGCGGGTACGGATCGGGGCCGACGACCGAGCCGATGATGTAGTGCGTGTCGCCCACGTTGGTGACCCAGTCGCGGATCGCCTCGTTGGTCGCATCCTTGAGCGTGCGCGTGCCGCTGGACACCGGCCGCACCTCGGCGCCCAGGAGGCGCATGCGGTAGACGTTGAGCGCCTGCCGGCGGATGTCCTCCTCGCCCATGTACACGATACAGCCCAGCCCGAACAGCGCGCACGCCGTGGCGGTCGCGACGCCGTGCTGGCCCGCGCCCGTCTCGGCGATGATGCGGCGCTTGCCCATGCGGCGCGCGAGCAGCACCTGGCCCAGCGAGTTGTTGATCTTGTGCGCGCCGGTGTGGTTCAGGTCCTCGCGCTTCAGGTACACGCGCGCGCCGCCCGACGCCTCGCCCAGGCGGTCGGCGCGGTACAGCGGGGTGGGACGGCCCACGTAGTTGCGCCACAGCACGCCCAGCTCGTCCCAGAACGCCTCGTCGGCCGCGGCGGCGGCGTACACGTCCACCAGCTCGTCGAGCGCGGTGATCAGCGTCTCGGGCACGAAGCGCCCGCCGTACTCGCCGAAGCGCCCGCCCAGCTCGTCCGCCAGGCTCCGCGCGCCGGGTGCCGCATCCATCAGGGAAGACATCACGCTCACCGCTGTTCGGTTGATGAGAGGGACCGCACCGCCGCCACGAAGGCGCGCACGGCCCCGGCGTCCTTCACGCCCGGCGCGGACTCCACGCCCGAGCTCACGTCCACCACGTCGGGCCGCAGAAGCCCGGCCGCTTCGGCCACGTTCTCCGCCCGCATCCCGCCCGCCGCCACCAGCTGCACGCCTTGGGGAAGGAGATGGCGGTGCGGCGCGACCTCCGCCCAAGGGAACTTGGCCCCGGTGCCGCCGTGCGCCCGGGCGCTCCAGCCGTCGAGGAGGATGGCATCCACGGAAGATGCGTATCGCCCCACGTTGTCCGCGAAATCCTCGCCGCTCCGGGGCCGCAGCGCCTTCCACACGGTGAGGCCCGCGCGGCGGAGCGCGTCCGCCGTCTCCGGCGTCTCGTCTCCGTGCAGCTGGACCACGTGGAGCGCCGCATCCTCCGCCGCCCGCAGCACTTCCGCTTCGGACGAACCGACGAAGACGCCGACCCGGAGGACGCCCAGGCCGGCGAGCAGGTCACGCGCGGCGGCGGCGGAGACGGTCCGCTTGCCGCCGGGGGCGAGGATCACGCCCAGGAAGTCCGCGCCCGCCGCGGCAGCCGTCTCCGCGTCCTCGCGCCGGGTGATTCCGCAAACCTTGACCCGCGGGGATTCGCCTTGCGTCAACCGCCGCGCGCTCCGTCGTGCTTGGGGCGCCCCACCAGCGCCGCGGCCGCGGCGCGCAGGTCGTCTTGCCGCATCAGCGACTCGCCCACGAGCACTGCATCTACCCCGCCCGCCCCCAGCCGGTCCACGTCCGCCGCCGTCCGGATGCCGCTCTCCGCCACGAGCGTCACCTCCGCCGGAACGCTCGCGCCGATGCGCAGCGACAGCGCCAGGTCGGTCGTGAAGGTGTCGAGGTCGCGGTTGTTCACGCCCACCAGGCGGGCCCCGGCGCCAAGCGCGCGCTCCAGCTCCTCGTCGTCATGCACCTCCACCAGCACGTCCATTTCCAGCTCGGCCGCCAGCGCATGGAGCTCGCGCAATGACGCGTCTTCGAGGATGCGGACGATGAGCAGCACGGCGTCGGCCCCCGCGGCGCGCGCCTCGTGCACCTGCACGGGATCGACGATGAAGTCCTTGCGGATGACGGGCAGCGGCACGGCCGCGCGCACCTCGCGCAATGCGTCCAGGCTGCCGCCGAAGAACTCGCGGTCGGTGAGAACGGACACGGCCGCGGCGCCCGCGCTCTCGTACGCGCGTGCGACCGCGGCCGGATTGGCCCCTGCCCTGATCTCTCCGGCGGAGGGAGAGCGGCGCTTCACCTCGGCGAGGAGGCGCACTTCGCCCGCGCGGCGCAAAGCCGCCGCAAAGCCGCGGGCCGGTCCCGCATCTTTCGCCGCTGCAACGAGTTCCGCGGTTCGCGGCAGAATCTCTTGCACCTCCGAATGTTTCTTTTCGACGATCCGGGAGAGGATTCCGGGGGTCAAGCTCATCTATTCCTTGCGCTTCGGTTTGCGTTCGGGTACATTGTTCGGTGCCTGTTCGGAAGCAACCTCAGCGCAATTTCCGGAGACCACATGGCTCTGACCAAGAAGCAGAGACAGATTCTCGACTACGTGGAAAGCTTCGTGGATTCGTACGGCTATTCGCCGAGCTACGAAGAGATCGCCCAGAACTTCGGGTACAACTCGCTCGCCACCGTGCACGAGCACCTGAGTAATCTGGAGACGAAGGGCTTCCTGCGGAAGAACTACAACAAGAGCCGCTCGCTCGAGGTGGTCCGCGCCGAGGTGGGGGCGCTGGCCGTGGAGCTTCCGCTGCTGGGCGTGGTCGCCGCCGGCCTCCCGCTCGAGGCGGTGCCGCAGGAAGAGACCATCTCGGTCCCGCACGACATGGTGCGGCGCGGCAACAACTACGTCCTGCGCGTGCGCGGCGACTCCATGGTCGACGAGCAGATCCGCGACGGCGACTACATCATCGTCAACTCGCGCGAGACGGCCGAGAACGGCGAGATGGTGGTCGCGCTGGTGGGCGGCGAGTCGGCCACGGTGAAGAAGTTCTATCGCGAGCCCGGCGGCAAGATCCGCCTGCAGCCCGCCAACGAGAGCATGCAGCCCATGTACTTCCCCGCCAGCGAGGTGCAGGTGCAGGGGATCGTGGTGGGCGTGATCCGTAAATACTAGCCGCGCGGCGCGGGCCTTCGGGCACGCGCCGCGTCCGTACGTCTTCCGCACTCCCGGAGAGCCGCAATGAAGAACGTCAGCTCCGCCGTCCCGTTCGTGGTAGGCCGAATCGCCAAGGACGGCCGCCGCATGATGGTGCTGGAGCCCGCCACCCCGCCGCCCATCCCGGGCCCGTGGGACCTGCGCGCAGTGTTCGCCGCGGCGTAACGACTCGTCTTCGGCCGAGCCGCTGACGACGACACGCCGCGGTTCACGCCGGCCGATTCGCATCGGGAGTGGCGAAGGGCAGCGGATGATCATCGCATCCGGCACGCCTGGCGGGTGAACCCGCGGCTACAACGGCACGAAGGCCACCGGCGTGGCCTGCTGCCGGGAGATGGGTGCGCGTGGATGCCGAGGCGCGGCTGTGATGAACGGCGGCGGGTCGGGAGATGCGCGGCGTGATCGATGCGCGCTGCGCCGGGAGGGTGGCGACCTGGCCGGCGAGGGGCGGATGCACGGACGACGGTCGATCTGGCCGAAGGTCGCGGCGTTTCGGGAGATGTGCAGCGGGCCGGGCGCAGGGTGCGTCCGGCCCGCTCGAGTTCTACCGCCGGCAGCTACTGGCCGCCACTCGTCGGCTCGCTCCGCGAGGCGCCCGCCTGCTGGGCGCGCTGCTGGACGCCCGTCTCGAAGGCGGGGTCTTCCGGGTGGCTGACGATGCTGTGGCGGTCCGTGGAGCCCGCCTGCTGCGCATCGCCGCCCGAGCCGCCGTTTCCGCCCGTTCCTTCGCCGCTGTTGCCCGATTTGTCGGCCATCCGCACCTCCCGCGTGTGAGGAGTGAAGCGGCGGGTCCATCCGCGGCCCGCCCGCTCCCGCACCACGACGCATCTACCCGGCCACGCGTTCTACGACGCCGGCCGAAGCGCGCGGCGCGGTTCGGCCGGACGAGGTCGTGAATGCCCCCAGACTGCGGGCTGGCGTCAGCTAGGCCGTCTGCGAGGCTTCGCGGAGAGCGCGGAGCTTCTCCCACCCGGCGCCCGCGTCGAGCGCGGCTTCGGCGGCGTGGATGCCCTCCACGAGCGAGGGGGCGAGGCCAGCGACGTAGATGGCGGCGCCCGCGTTGAGGACGGTCGCCGCGCGTGCGCCGCCGCCCACGCGCCCGCGCAGGACGTCCACCACCTTCCGGGCGTTGTCGTCGCGCTCGCCGCCTGCGAGATCCTCCGCCGGGAACTCAGGCCAGCCCAGCGCCTCGCGCGGATCGAAGCGGCCTTCGGTGATCTCGCCGCCTTGCAGCTCCAGGATGCGCGTGGGGCCCAGCGGGCTGATCTCGTCCATCCCCGGCTCGCCGTGCAGCACCAGCGCGCGCTCGTGCCCCAGCTCGCGCAGGGCGCCCGCGATCAGCTCCAGCAGCGCGGGGTCGGACACGCCCACGACCTGGCGGCGGGCGCCGGCGGGGTTGGTGACGGGGCCCAGGACGTTCATGATGGTGGGCATCCCCAGCTCGCGGCGGATGGGACCCACGTGGCGCATGGCGGGATGGTGCAGCGGCGCGAACATGAAGACGATGCCGCACTCCTCCAGCACGCGCGCCTCCCGCTCGGGCGACAGCTCCAGGCGCACGCCCAGCGCCTCCAGCACGTCGGCGGCACCC
>DASRQW010000165.1 GCA_035696245.1 Longimicrobiaceae bacterium
CGTTTCGGCGGCGACGAGTTCGTGGTGGTGCTGCCCGGCACCGACGCCGCGGGCGCCCTGCGCTTCGCCGAGCGCGCGCGAAGCTACTTCGCATCGGTGCCCTTCGTGTTCGGCACGGTGGCCGTGCGCGCCAGCCTAAGCGCGGGCGTCGCCTCGTGGCCCGAGGTCCAGGCCGCCACCGGCACCGAGCTCATCGCCTGCGCCGACGCCGCGCTGTACGTCGCCAAGCAGGAAGGCCGCGACCGCGCCTGCATCGCGCCGGCGGAAGGCGCGGTCAGCTGCTGATCTTCCGGCCAGCGGCCGCCGGAAGAGGATGGGCAGCGAGACGCCCCGGTGCGCAGGAAGGCACCGGGGCGTCCCGTCTTCCGTCACCCGGCTCCGCCGGCGCTCGGCTAGTCGGGCACCCGCTCCGGAGCCAGGGCGAACCACTGGGCCAGCCCGCAGCGCATGCAGATCAGTACGCTCACCGTGGGGCCCAGCCACTCCAGGTTCAGGAACGTCGCCCCGGCGGAGTGCAGCTGTGCTTCGCGCGCCGAGAACACGTCGTTCTTGCAGTGCGTGCAGGCCACCGGCAGCCCGGCCGCCGTGAACCGCCCCGGCCCAATGCCTTCCTGCGCCGCCCGGATGCCGGCCCTGAGCGCCTTGAAGAAGCTTCCCACGACAACCTCCTCCGCTGAATGGTGACCGGTCCGCGTGATCGCCACGATCCGCACACGTGGAGCAGGCGACCCTAGACCGGTGAACGGATTACGCGGTCGCCGCCGAGAAGTTGCGGAGCGGACGCGAACGCCGCAGTCGTCGTATAACCCGACGTCCCGCATCTCCGTCCCCGCCCGGTAGGGGAGCACCTGCGTGTGCTCCTCGGCCGAGCAGCACCGACCCATCGCCGAGCCCCATCGTCCGTCGGAAGATGGCCCAGCAGGCCGGCCGCTCCTGTCGTTCCGGATGCTGCCGTTCTTCGGATGGCATCGCGGAACGTGCCGCACTCGCATCGATCGCCGCGGCGGTTACATTCGTCGCGCAGGCAGGCCCGAGCCGCGCGGGGATGGCAAGCACCGGGCGCGAATCCTGCGACGGCGCGCGGGGCGTCCAGGTCATTCCGTTACAGGAGGTTGCAGTGCGTCCGCTGATCGCCGTCACCACCTCGATGGGCCCGGGAGGCTCGCACCAGCTTCCGCACGTGACGCTGAACGTGCAGTACGTGACGGCCGTCGAAGAGCCCGGCGGCACCGCGCTGCCGCTGACCCCCGCGCACAACCCCCAGTCCATCGAGCGCGTCATCGACGCCGCGCACGGGCTGCTGCTCAGCGGCGGCGAGGACGTGGACCCGGCGCTGTACGGCCAGGAGCCGCACCCGGAGCTGGGCTCGGTCAACCCCCCGCGCGACACCATGGAGATGGCCGCGCTCCAGGCGGCGCTTCGCCGCGGCATCCCCGTGCTCGCCATCTGCCGCGGCGTGCAGCTGCTGAACGTGGCGCTGGGCGGCACGCTCATCCAGGACCTGGGCTCGCAGCGCCCGGGTCCGCTGGTGCACGAGCAGGAGGCGCCCGTCCTGCACCGCTGGCACTCCGCCACGGTTCGCCTCGAGTCCGGCCTGCACTCCATCTTCGGGCGCACCGAGTTGTTCATCAACTCGTTCCACCACCAGGCCATAGACCGCGTGGCGCCCGGCCTGGAGGCCACCGCCTGGGCCGAGGACGGCATCGTGGAGGGCGTGGAGGGCCGCGGCCACCCGTGGATGTACGGCGTGCAGTGGCACCCCGAGCGCGGCGAGGCCGAGATCGTGGGCGACAAGCGCGACCCGGACCGCCGGCTGCTGTGGGCCTTCGTGGACGCCGCACGCCAGTTCATGGCCGGCGAGGGCGTCTTCGCCCCAGCCGCGCAGCCCGGAGTCTACCCCATCACCAGCGCCCCCCGCCGCGCCGTCCGGTAGACGCCTCGCGTCCTCAACGGACGCGAGGTATCGCGGCACCGTGTTTCCGCAGCACCTGCTCGGCCGTCCCAGCAGCTTCCTTCGCGCCTTCCCATCATCCCCGCAGAACACAGGAGAACCGCCCATGATGCTGATGACGCTCATCCCCTTCATCATCGGATACGTGCTGCTGATCGGGACCGTCGTGGCGGTCGTGTGGCTCGTCCGCAGCGTGATCTTGATGGAGCGCCACCAGCGCCAGATCGTCCAGGTCCTCGCCGCCATCGAGCTCGGCCTCCGCGAACGCCCGTAGCTCTGCCGCAGAAGGCAATGCAGGGGGCGATGCAGGGACGGTCTGGCGGGGATTGGGATGCGAGACGAAGGATGGGTGCGTGCCGATACAGCGGATGCGATAAAATCGCACCCCCACAACGACATCGCAGATCCGGTAGATGCGGATGCGCGGCCGGCCGGTCGCGCGGAGATGTTCGGAATTGCAGCCCGCGCAGGCGGGCTTCGTGCCGTCGTAGCCGCGGCTTTAGCCGCCAGGCGTTCGCACCGATGTACGCGGATCGACCGCGGTCAACCTCAACAGCGGTAGATGCGCTTCAGCTCAGCACGGTGAAATAATCCACCTCGTCGAGGCGGAACTCGATGCGGTCACCCGTGTTGGGGTGCGTGGCGGTCAGCACCTCGCTTCCGATGTCCGTGCGCAGCGAGAGGGGCACGATCACGAACTCCGTGCCCCGCCGCGAAAGCTGAACGCGCGACCGCTCCGTGATCGCGCGCTCCAGCCGGTCCAGCCGGTCCGGCGTCCAGTTCACGGCCCCTCTCCCGCGCCCGCCGTCGCCGCCCCCGCGGAGTCGGGCATCCCGGGCGCCGGCGCGGCCGGGACCGGCGCCGTACCTGCGGGCGGACGGGCGTTGATGCCTTCCGGGCGGACCGAGAGGTAGTACGTCTTGATGAAAAGCGAGTCCACGCGCGCGAAGTTGGGGTCCGGCAGGTCGCCGAACTTCACGCCGGGCTCGGGGCGGGGGATGGAGATGCCCAGGCTGTCCATCCACGCGTTGAAGTCCGCGCGCGCCAGCTTCTGGAGGTAGCCGTCCAGGCTCACGCCCGCGCCGCTGTGCACGCCGCGCAGCGCCCCCGGCCCTGGCGACGGCTCGAAGCGCACCAGGATGCGCCGCCCGTCGTGCGAGTGGACCCAGACCGCGTCGTGCACCACGCCGCTCTCGGCGTAGCCGGAGATGTGGAGCAGGCGGCCCAGCTCGCGGTCCTCCAGCGGCTTCACCTCGGCGAAGCTCTCCTTCTGGAGCGGCATCACCGGCGCGCGGTCGCGCCCGAAGCCCGCCATCGCCCCGCCCTTCTTGCGGTTGGCCATGGTGGCGTCGCCCAGGAAGAACGTGGCGGACGCCCAAACGAGCAGGCAGAGCAGGCTGAGCGAGCCCACCGCGGGCCACACCCAGTTTCCGCGCCTGCGTACGAGCCGTATGTCTGGCATGGCTGAAAGTGCTTCTTTCGGTTGATGTCGTGCGGAACGTCTGGCCCGCCGCGGGGTGCAAGGAGCGTTCCCCGCAGGGCCCCGGAAGGCGCGCGCAGCCTTGCCCGCCGCGCGCGCCGCCGGTTAAGATGATGCCCCCCGCTCGCGCGCGCACCCCCGCGCCGCCAGACCCACTCGTTCCGGAGGAAGCTGCCCGTGCCTCGTCCCGCGCCGTCCAACCCGCGGCGGTCGCCGCTGCTGCCGCTGTACATCGTGCTGGGCGTCGTCGCGCTGGCCGGCCTGGGGCTCCTTGCGCGCCAGCTCGCCAAGAAGAACGACCCCGCCGCCAACGCCATCGTGAAGGTAGACGTGCCGCCCGGCATGCTGAACTCCACGCCCGGCATGAGCATGGGCAACGCCAACGCGCCCGTGGTGATGGAGTTCGCGGACTTCCAGTGCCCGCACTGCGCCGAGTACGCCACGTACATCGAGCCGCTCATGCGCGAGAAGCTGGTGAACACGGGCAAGATCCGCTACGTCTTCTACGACTTCCCGCTGGGCGGCTTCCCGTATAGCGTGCTGGCGCACCGCGGCGGCCGTTGCGCCAACGAGCAGGGCAAGTTCTGGGAGTATCACGACCGCCTGTTCGCCAAGCAGGCCGAGTGGAGCGCCGCCGCCGACGCCGGCGCCGTGGCGGACCAGCTGGTGGCGTACGCCGGCGACCTGGGCCTGGACAAGGACAAGTTCGAGGGCTGCCTGCGCTCCGACAAATACTCCAAGGAAGTGTCGCAGAGCCGCGCGTTCGGCGAGTCGCTGCAGGTCAACTCCACGCCCACCCTGATCGCGAACGGCATGAAGATCCCCGCGCCGCGCGACTACAAGGAGCTGGAGAGCTCGCTTAGCCAGTCCCTGGGCCTCCCGGCGACTGCCGCGCCTGCCGCCGCCGCGCCCGCAGGCGGCCCGGCCGCCGGTGCTCCGGCCGCGCCCACCGCGGGCACGCCCGCCGCGCCCGCGAACCCGTGAGCGACCGCGCCGGCATCGCGCCTCCGGGCGCGTACGCGGATGAGGCCGGGGCGTACCCGGCGCCGCCGCTGTCGCGCATGCTGCTGTCGGTGCTGGCGCTGGTAGGCGTGCTGATCTCGGCCTACCTCACGCTGTACAAGCTGCACGTGATCGGCGAGATCACGTGCGCCGTGGGCAGCTGCGAGAAGGTGCAGAACTCGCCCTACGCGTTCTTCCTGGGGCTGCCGGTGGCGGCGTGGGGCCTGGGCGCGTACGTGACGCTCTTCGTCGTCGCCATGATGGGCCTGCAGCCGCGGTGGGTGGCGGCGCGCTGGGTGGCGCTGTCGCTCTTCGGCATCGCGGCGGTGGGGGTGGCGTTCACGGGCTACCTCACCTACCTAGAGGCGCGGGTGATCCACGCCTGGTGCCAGTGGTGCCTGGGGTCGGCCGCCATCATCGTCCTCGTATTCCTTTGCTCGCTCCCGGGGCTGCGGTACTCCCGGTGAGCGAGCGCATCGCATCCTGAGGCATCCATGCCAGAAAACGCCGCCCCCGCCCAGACCTCGCTGGTGCGCCTCGTCTTCGCGGACCAGGGCACCTTCCACGCAGAGACGGTGCACGTTCCCGTGGACCAGCTGGGCAAGTACGACCGCCTGATCGACCTCCTCCGCGAGGAGGAGAGCGTCACCCGGCACATGTACGTGGACCTGGACCGCCTCGTCTCCGCCTACGTGGTCGAGGAAAGCGACTGACGCTACAGCTTTCGGTAGATGTTGGTTTCGGTAGATGAAGAGAGGCCCGCGGCGATCACTCGCCGCGGG
>DASRQW010000166.1 GCA_035696245.1 Longimicrobiaceae bacterium
CAGGGCGGCGGGACCGACTTCCCGCCGGTGATGGCGCTGGCGGCCACGGGCTCGGACTCGCTGGCGTACGAGGTGGGGCGCGTGATCGCGGTGGAGGGGCGGGCGGCCGGCGTGACGCTGAACCTGGCGCCCGTGCTGGACGTGAACTCCAACCCGGCGAACCCCATCATCAACACGCGCTCGTTCGGCGAGGACCCGGCGGCGGTGGCGCGCTTCGGGGCGGCGTACGTGCGGGGGCTGCACGCGGGCGGGATGCTGGCCGCGGGAAAGCACTTCCCCGGCCACGGCGACGCGGCCACGGACTCGCACATCGGCCTGCCGCTCATCCGCGCCAGCAGGGCGCGGCTGGACTCGGTGGAGCTGGTGCCGTTCCGGGCGGGCGTGGCGGCGGGGCTGGACGCGGTGTTGGTGGGCCACATCGCCGTGCCCGCCATCGACCCGGAAGACGGGCGGCCGGCGTCGCTGTCGCCGCGCATCGTCACCGGCATCCTGCGCGGGGAGATGGGCTTCCGCGGCATCGTCTTCACCGACGCGATGAACATGGGCGGCCTCACCCGCCGCTTCAGCCAGGCGGACGCGACCGTGCTGGCGATCGAGGCGGGCGCCGACATCCTGCTCCAGCCGGACGACCCTCGCGCCGCCGTCACCGCCGTGGAGGCCGCGGTCCGCTCCGGCCGCATCTCCGAATCGCGCATCGACGCCTCCGTCCGCCGCATCCTCGCGGCGAAGGAGCGCGCTGGACTTGCGCAGCGTCGCGAGGTCGATCCGCGCGCTATCCCGGGCGTGGTCGGCATCGAGGCCCACGAGCGGCTGGCGGCGGAGGTCGCGGCGCGCTCCATCACCCTGGCGCGCGACGGCCGCGGGCTGGTTCCCATCTCCCGCACGGCGCGGCGCGTGCTCTCCATCACCTACGCCGACGCGGGCAGCCTCACCGCCGGCCGCGCGTTCGACGAGGCGCTGGCAGGTCCCGAGCGTGCGGTCGAGTCGGTGCGCGTGGACGGCCGCACCTCCTCCGCGGAGTACGCGGACCTCGCCCGCCGCGCCGCATCTGCCGAGGTCGTGATCGTCTCCGCGTACGTGGCGCCGCGCCAGTACCGCGGCTCGGTGGACGCGGCGGAGGGCTTCTCCGGCTTCGTGGAGCGCCTGGCTGCCGGCGGGGCGCCGGTGATCGCCGTCTCGTTCGGCAGCCCGTACCTGGTCTCCGCCTTCCCGAGCGTGCCCGCGTACCTGCTCGCCTGGGGCCGCGAGGAAGTCTGCCAGCGCGCCGCCGCCGACGCGCTCCTGGGCCGCGCGCCCATCACCGGCCGTCTCCCCGTCTCCCTCCCGCCGCTCTTCCCGATCGGCACGGGGCTGCGGCGGGATGTGGTGCAGTGAGCCTCTGGCGGTTGAAACCGCGGCAACGACTGCGCAAAGTCCCCCTGCGGGGACTAACCCCTGACCTTCCGCCGCGCCGAATCTTCCGAAGCGCGCCGAATCAACAACCCTCTCCCGCTTGCGGGGGAGGGTGCGAGCCCAAGCGAGCGGGAGGGGGCGCTTCCGCCCTGAACCGAGACACCGGATGAACATGGCGAACGTTAGATGCGCGGCATCCGTCATCGCCGTCGCTACGCTGCTCGGCGGATGCATACCGGGCCTCATCTCCCCGCCGGAGCCCGAGCCGGCGCTGCGGCCCCCGCCGATGCAGATGGCGTCGTGGCTCATTCCCGCGCGCCCGCACGATGCGGGGATGTACGACGGGCTGACGGTGGAGCTGGATTCCATCGCGCGGGCGGCCATCGCCGACCGCGCGGCGTCTGGCATCTCCATCGCCGTGGGACGGTGGGGGCGGCTCGTGCATCTCAAGGGCTACGGAGCGGTGGATTGGGCGCCCGGCTCGGCAGAGGTGAACGACAGCACGCTCTTCGACATGGCGTCGGTGAGCAAGGTGGTCGCGACCACGACCGCGGCGATGATGCTGGAAGAGGCGGGGCGGCTGGACCTGGACGCACCGGTGCACGCGTATCTGCCGGAACTGGCGGACTCGGCCAAGCAGTCCATCACCGTCCGCCAGATCCTCACGCACCGCGGGGGGTTCGAGGCCGGGGCGCCGCTGTACACCACGTATCGCGGCCGCGAGCAGTACCTGGCGCAGATCAACGCCCGGCCGCTGGCGTACGCGCCCGGCACGAAGATGGTCTACAGCGACTGGGACCTCATCCTCACGCAGCTCGTCGTGGAACGGCTGACGGGGCAGACGCTAGACGCCTTCGTCGGCGAGCGGCTGTTCGCGCCGCTGGGCATGCGCGACTCGCGCTACAACCCGGACCCGTCGCTGCGCCCGCGCATAGCCGCGACGGAGGTGGCGGCGGACCGCGGCGGCCTGATCTGGGGCGCCGTGCACGACCCGAACGCTTTTGCGATGGGCGGGGTCGCGGGGCACGCGGGCCTCTTCTCGTCCGCCCGCGACATGGCGGCGTTCGCGCAGATGGTGCTGAACGGCGGCGAGTACGGCGGCGTGCGCATCGTCCGCCCGGAGACGCTGGCGCGGTGGACGTCGCCGCAGGGGCCGGGCAGCAGCCGCGCGATCGGGTGGGACACGCCGTCGGACCGGTCGAGCGCGGGGCGGTACTTCGGGCCGCGCAGCTTCGGGCACACGGGCTACACGGGCACGTCCATCTGGATCGATCCCGAGCGCGGGCTGTTCGTGGTCCTCCTGACCAACCGCGTGAACCCGACTTCCGAGAACCAGAAGCACGTCGCCCTCCGCCGCGCCGTGGCGGACGCCGTGCAGCGGGCCATCCTGGACGCGCCTCTGGTGGACTGGGAAGCGCGGCGGGTGGTGGCCGCATCCGTGAGGGGCCCTCACCCGGCGGCCTGAGAGCCGCCACCCTCTCCCACAAACTGCGTGGGAGAGGGGACGTACTGCGGAAGTGCTTGGCGGGAGGGAGATGTGGGCGCTGCGGCGCAGTTCGGGCGCGCGGTCCATCCACTCGGGGCTGCTCGGGATGTTTTGCGAAGCTCGGCATCGTGGCGTCAATCACCAGCCGGAGCGTGCAGATGGACGTGGACGTGATCGTGATCGGGTCGGGGCAGGCGGGGGTGCCGCTGGCGACGCGGCTGGCGCGGGACGGGAAGCGCGTGGTGCTGGCGGAGCGCGACCAGCCCGGCGGCACGTGCGTGAACTACGGCTGCACGCCCACGAAGACGATGATGGCGAGCGCGCAGGCCGCCCACGACGCGCGCCGCGCCGCCAGCCTGGGCGTGGACGTGGGCGAGGTGCGAGTGGACCTGTCGCGCGTAGTGGCGCGCAAGGACGCGATGGTGCACGAGTGGCGCGCGAGCGTGGAGAAGAGCATTGCGGGCGCGGGCGAGCGGCTGACGCTCGTTCGCGCCCACGCGCGCTTCACGGGCGAGCGGCAGGTGGAGATGGGCGGCGCGACCTACCGCGCGGAGACGGTGATCGTCAACACCGGCGCGCGGCCGGCCGTGCCGCCGCTGGACGGGCTGGATGGCGTGCCGTGGCTGGACAACCGGCGCGTGATGGAGCTGACGGAGCTTCCCGTGCACCTCCTGGTTCTCGGCGGCGGCTACGTGGGCTGCGAGTTCGCGCAGATGTTCCGCCGCTTCGGCTCGCGCGTGACCATCGTCGGCTCGGCGGCGCACCTGCTGGACCGCGAAGATGCGGACGTGTCAGAGGCGGTGCAGGACGCGTTTGGCGCGGAGGGCATCGAGATGGTGCTGGGGGCGAGCGCGAAGTCAGTGGCGCGCGACGGAGCGGGCGTGCGTCTGCGGTTGGAGGACGGACGGGAGATGGAGGGCAGCCACCTTCTCGTGGCCGTGGGGCGGAAGCCGAACACGGACGACCTGGGCTGTGAAGCGGCCGGCATCCGCCTGACCGAGCGCGGGGCCATCGAGGTGGACGATCGCTTCGCCACGTCTGCCGAGGGTGTGTACGCGGTGGGCGACGTGACCGGCGGCCCACAGTTCACGCACACGGCCTGGGACGACGGGCGCATCCTCTTCGACCTGCTGCAAGGCACCGGAAGACGCACGGCCGCCGGGAGAACGATCCCGTACGCCGTCTTCACCGACCCGCAGGTCGCGCGCGCCGGACTTTCCGAGACGGACGCGAGGAAGGACGGCGTGGCGTACGAGCTTGCGACGATGCCGTTCTCCGCCATCGCACGAGCCTGGGAGACGGGTCGGTCCGCGGGGATGATGAAGCTGCTGCTCGATCCACAGACGGAGCGCATCCTTGGCGTGACCATCGTCGGTGCGGAGGCGGGTGAGCTGCTGCACGCATTCGTGCCGCTGATGCAGTCCGGCACCTCCGCCCGCGCCATCGTCGACGCGGAGTTCGTGCACCCCACCTTCGCGGAGGGCGTCCAGTCCCTCGTCATGCGCCTGCCGCGCTACAAGCTGAGCTGACCGCGTCGGGAGATGCGCATACCCCGCACGTCTGCCCGCCATCGCCAGCCGCGCATCTGCCGTGACGGCCGGGCGCGCGCCGGATTAATGTGCAGCCGTGCATCTACCGTCCTTCATCCAACCCCGCGCATCTCCACCCGCATCATCGTGGGATGCGCATCGGCCGACCGTCATCGAAGATGTGCGAGATGCCGTGCATCACATCTCCGGAAACACAGAGGCGAGCGCATCTTCTGCCTGTCCTACCGCCGTTGGACGCGGCGAAGGATGCGCGGTGCCGGCAGATCAGAGGCAGGCTGAAGTTGCGGATGCGATGAATCGCAGCCCTACAACTGAGGGGTTGCGGCCGGTCGGAGAGCTCGCCGCCAGGTCGGCGATGTTGGCCCGGGGCGGGGCGGGAAAGTGTGCCGATGGCCCGGAGCGTGCAGCCTTGGGGGCCGATTCCGCATCGCTACGAATCCTGACGAGGTGAAGCAGACATGGCCCAGACGCGCGAGCGCGTACCCGTCGTCATCGTGGAATACGACCAGATCGCCCGCACGCTCGCGGAGCGCATCGCCGCCATCGTGCGCGAGAGGAACGCGCAGGGACGGCCGGCGGTGCTGGGCCTGGCGACGGGCAGCACGCCCATCGGCGTGTACCGCGAGCTGATCCGGCTGCACCACGAGCAGGGGTTCAGCTTCGCCAACGTGGTGACGTTCAACCTGGACGAGTACTACCCGATGGACCCGGGCAGCATCCACAGCTACAACCGGTACATGCGGGAGAACCTGTTCGACCACATCGACATCCCCGAGCAGAACATCCACATCCCGCCGGGCGCCCTGCCGCGCGAGCAGGTGGAGGCGGCGACGGAGGCGTACGAGCAGGCGATCCGCGACGCGGGCGGCATCGACTTCCAGATCCTGGGCATCGGCAAGACGGGCCACATCGGCTTCAACGAGCCCGGCAGCGGCGTGGAGAGCCGCACGCGCCTGATCGCGCTCGACACGGTCACGCGGCGCGACGCGGCGGCGGACTTCTTCGGCGAGGACAACGTGCCCACGGAGGCCATCACCATGGGCGTCGCCACCATCATGGAGGCGAAGGAGGTGGCGCTCATCGCCACCGGCGAGCACAAGGCGGCGATCGTGAAGCGCGCGGTGGAGGGCGAGCCGGACCCCGACGTGGCGGCCACGTACCTCCAGGAGCACCCCAACGCCACGTTCTACCTGGACCCCGCCGCCGCCGCGGAGCTCACGCGCATCAAGACGCCGTGGGTGGTGGGCGAGGTGCGCTGGACGCGGCAGCTGGAGCTACAGGCGGTGATCTGGCTGAGCGAGACGACGGGGAAGTCGGTGCTGAAGCTGGACGCGCTGGACTACCGCGAGCACCATCTTTCGTCGCTTCTCGCCAAGGCCGGCTCGGCCGGGGCGCTGAACGGCGAGGTGTTCAACGCGCTCATCTCCAAGATCCGCGGCCGGAGCAAGCTGCCCGCGGGCAAGCGCATCGTCGTCTTCAGCCCGCACCCGGACGACGACGTGATCTCCATGGGCGGCATCCTCAACAAGCTGCACCAGAACGGCAACGAGCTTCTCGTCGCCTACCAGACGTCCGGCAACATCGCCGTGTTCGACCACGAGGTGCGGCGATACCTCGATTTCGTGCGGCGGCTCGACCGCGACTTCGCGCTGGGCGACGGCAAGGTGCCGGGGCTGGCGGACGAGATCGAAGGCTTCCTGGACCGCAAGCGGCCGGGCGAGGTGGACATCCCGCCCGTGCAGACGATCAAGAAGACGATCCGCGAGGCCGAGGCGGTGAGCGGCATCGAGACGTTCGGGATGACGCGCGACCAGGCATGCTTCCTAAACCTGCCGTTCTACCAGACGGGCAAGGTGCGCAAGGACCCCATCGGCCCCGCCGACGTGGAGATCGTGCGCAAGCTGCTGGAGACGCACCGCCCGGAGATCGTCTTCGTCGCCGGCGACCTTAGCGACCCGCACGGAACCCACCGCATGTGCATGGAGGCGGTGGAGCTGGCGCTGCAGCAGTACGAGGGGCCGCAGCCGGACATGTGGTACTACCGCGGCGCCTGGCAGGAATGGCCGGTGGCCGAGGCGGACGTGCTGGTGCCGCTCTCGGAAGACGAGCTGGCGATCAAGATCCAGGCGATCTTCAAGCACCAGAGCCAGAAGGACAGCGCGCCCTTCCCCGGCCAGGACGACCGCGAGTTCTGGCAGCGCGTGCAGGACCGCAACAAGGCGACGGCGAAGACGGTGGATTGCCTGGGCCTGCCCGAGTATTTCGCGATGGAGGCGTACGTGGTGCGCCGCGACGGCCGGCCGCTGGAGGCGGAGAACGTGCCCACCAGCGCGCTGGGCGGGCGACGCGAGAGCGACCGCATGGCGATGCGCACCGGCGCGGCCGCATGAGCGACGGCGGAGCGGCGTACTTCGCGGGGGTGGACGGCGGCGGCACGCGCACCACTGTCGCGCTGGCGGACGACGACGGGCGCGAGATCGTCCGCCGCTCGGGCTCCGCCGGCCTGGTGGACCCGCGCCGGCCCACGGCGAGCGCGGAGGTGGTGGCGGCGCTCGTCCGCGAGGCGGTGGACGAGGCGGGGCTGGACGGCCCGGCGGAGGTGCTGTGCGCGGGCTTGGCGGGCGTGGGCAACCCGGCAGAGCGTGAAGAGGTGCGCGCCGCGCTGGAGGCGTCCGGTGTCGCGCGGCGGGTGATGATCGTCACGGACGGCGAGGCGGCGCTGGAGGGTGCGCTGGGCGGCGGTGCGGGCGTGCTGCTCGTGGCGGGCACCGGCTCCGTCGCCTACGGGCGGGCGGAGGATGGGCGGGTGGAGCGCTGCGGGGGATGGGGCCTGATCATCGGCGACGAGGGAAGCGCGTACCAGATCGGGCGCGCGGCGCTGGCGGCGGCGGTGCGCTCGGACGACGGACGCGGACCGGCGACGCGCCTGCTGCCGGAGCTGATGCGGGAGATGGGTGTGGACGATCCCCGCGCGATTCCCCCGTGGGTGGGCCGCGTGGAGAAGGCCGACGTCGCGGCCCTCGCCACCGCCGTGATCGCCGCCGCGGACGCGGGAGATGCGGTCGCGCTTCGCGTGGCGGAAGGGCAGGCACGCGAGCTGGCGCAGCACGCGCTCGCCCTCGCGCAGAGGCTGGTCCCGTGGGCGGGCGAGATCCCGGTGGTCTTCCACGGAGGCGTGCTGGGCGCCCCGCTCTACGCCCGCCTCGTCACCCGCGCCCTCACCGAATCCGGCCTCGCCTTCTCCGTCCGTGACCCCGTCGCCGACGCGGTCACCGGGTCCCTCCGCTACGCCCGCGGCCTCGTCGCGGCGGTATAGATGGGCGGTTCGGGAGATGGGTCGCTGCGGAAAGGTGCCCCCTCCCCCGGCCCCTCCCCCGCAAGCGGGAGAGGGGGAACTGCTTGGGGCGTAAGCGGTTATAGTGTCGTGGAGGGTCCCTGCGGCGTTCGATCCATCGTCGAGGCGGGCATGGCATCTCCCGAAGAGCAGCTGGAAGAGTTTCTCGCGAAGTACGATCCTGCTGTCGCCCAGGAGGTCCGCGAGGCACACGGGAAGATGCGGGCGCGGCTGCCGGGCGCGGTGGAGATGGTGTACGACAACTACAACGCGCTCGTGATCGGCTTCTCGCCCGATGAGAAGCCGTCGCACGCCGTCTTCTCGCTGGCCGCCTTCCCGGGCTGGGTGACGCTGTGCTTCCTCCAGGGCGCCGGCCTGCCGGACCCAGACGGTCTGCTCCAGGGCAGCGGCAACGTGGTGCGCAACGTAAGGCTCCAGCCGCTGGAACGGCTCGACTCGCCTCCGGTACGCGCGCTGATGGACGCCGCCCTCGCCTCCGCCCCCGTCCCGTTCGACGAAACGCAGCCGAGCCGCCTCCTCATCAAGTCCATCTCCGCCAAGCAGCGCCCCCGCCGCCGCCCCTGAAGCCGCGGTGATATTGCGGACTCCCGGCAACCCGTCCCAGCATCAAAGCATCACGCCCCAACCCAACTCGCCACGCGCTCCCAAGCCCGGAACTCGCCCCAACCAGGCTCCCCTCCCCCAGGCAGTTTTGGGGGAGGGGCTGGGGGAGGGGGCCCTCCCCGCCACCTCAAACCAGCCCCGCATCCATGCCGCCCTCGCTCCTCCGGTCCGTCCCGAGCAAGCTCCTCGCTGCCACGGCCGCCGTCCTCGCCGGCTGCGCGCCGTCCATGGCCCGCACACCGCCGAGCATCCCGCCGGCGTCCGTGCCTGTCGCGACCGAGCCTGCGCGCATCTCGCCCGTCTACGACCTGCTCATCCGCGGCGGGCGCATCATCGACGGGACGGGGAGCCCGTGGTACCGCGGGGATGTGGCGATCCGCGGTGACCGCATCGCCGCGGTGGGGCTGATGCCGGGCGCCGAGGCGCGCGACACCATCGACGCGACGGGGCTGATCGTGGCTCCCGGGTTCATCGACATGCTGGGGCACTCGGAGTACCCGCTGCTGCGCGACGGGCGCGCCGTGTCCAAGATCACGCAGGGCATCACCAGCGAGATCACGGGCGAGGTGAGCAGCGTGGTGCCCGTGAACGCCAACACCCTGCGCGAGCTGGGCAGCGACGCGCGGCCCACGGTGGACTGGACGGACCTGGACGGCTACTTCCGCTCGCTGGAGCGGCACGGCACGGCCATCAACCTGGGCACCTTCGTCACCGTCGGCTCCGTGCGCCGCTACGCGATGGGCGACGCGGATCGCCCGGCCACGCCCGTGGAGATGGACACCATGCGCGGCCAGATCGCCATCGCCATGCGGCAGGGTGCGATGGGCCTCTCCACGGGCCTCATCTACGCCCCCGCCTCGTTCGCATCGACCGACGAGGTGGCGGAGCTGGCGCGCGTGGCGGGCGCGTACGGCGGCGGCTACGCCACGCACATGCGCTCCGAGGGCGATCACCTCGTGGAGGCCATCAACGAGGCCGTCACCATCGGCCAGCGGGCGGGCACGTGGGTGGAGATCCACCACCTCAAGGCGTCGGGCAAGCCCAACTGGGGGAAGATGAGGGATGCGGTCGCCGCCATCGAGGCCGCCCGCGCGCGCGGCATCGACGTGTCGGCGGACCAGTATCCCTACGCCGCGTCGGGCACCAACCTGGACGCCATCATCCCCAACTGGGCCCACGCCGGAGGCCGCGACTCGCTCTTGGCGCGCATGCGCGATCCCGCGACGCGCGCCCGCATCCGCGCGGAGCTGACCACCGGCGGCACGGACTGGAACATCGGCGCGAGCAGCGGCGGGCCGCACGGCGTGATGATCTCGGACGTGGGGGTGGACTCGCTGCGGCACTATCAGGGCATGCGGCTGGACGAGGTGGCCGCCGCGCGCGGGCAGGAGGTGGCAGACGCGCTGATGGACCTGCTGATCGCGGACAGCTCGTCCACCGGCGCGACGTACTTCTCCATGAGCGAGGAAGACATCGAGCTGGCGATGCGGCAGCCGTGGGTGAGCGTGGGCATCGATGCCGGCGCCCGCGCGGCCGATTCCACCGTGAAGGAGATGCCGCACCCGCGCGCGTACGGCTCGTTCCCGCGCATCCTCTGCCGCTACGTGCGCGAGCGGCACGTGATCACGCTGGAAGACGCGGTGCGCAAGTTCACCGCGCTGCCCGCCCAGCGCGTGGGCCTGGACGACCGCGGCGTGGTGAAGCAGGGGATGTTCGCCGATCTCACCCTCTTCGACCCCGCCACCGTCTGCGACCGCGCCACCTTCGAGAACCCCGTGCAGACCTCCGTCGGCATCCGTCACGTGATCGTCAACGGCGTCCCCGTGGTCCGTAACGGCACGCCTACCGGCGCGAAGCCCGGCCGCGGCCTGCGCCACCGCGTCCCCGCATCCCTCGTCACACCGGTGCGCTGAGCGCGAGCGCGAACCTGGCGGGGGTATGAAACCCCCGGCTGGGAACTGCGGTCGTCCTGCGGACGAGGTCCCCACCGCGCGCACCCACCCCGCTTAACTCGCACCCCCCACAGCGCGCAGCGCGAGCCGCCGAACGCCCAACTGCGAGGGCGCATCGGTAGAGCACGGAAGCCGCGTCACTTGTGGAAGCAGTGCCCTCCCCCGCTTGCGGGGGAGGGCAGGCGAGTTTTACGAGCCGGGTGAGGGCCCCGCCGATCTCCCCGCCCCGCGATGCTCTCCTTCCGATTCGGCTCCGCACGCCGAGATTCCAACGAAAGAATCCGGAGGACGAGAGGCGTCCGGGCTGTTATCTTCAGCCCATGAAACTCGCGCACGACTACATGATGGAGCGGTTCTACGCCAGCGACCGCTCGGCAAACGGCCAGTTCATAACCGGCGTGCTGACGACGGGCATCTACTGCTTGCCGAGCTGCACCGCGCGGAAGCCCAAGCCCGAGAACGTCCGCTTCTTCGCCGGCGAGGACGACGCGCGCGGGGCCGGCCTGCGCCCTTGCCGCCGCTGCCGCCCCAACGACTTCTACCGCGACTACGACCCGGACCTGCACCTGCTGGAGACGCTGGCGGCAGACGTGCGGAAGCGCCCCGCGGACTTCGCGGACGCGGGCGACATGGTCGCGGCATCCGGCATCGGCGCGACGAAGCTGCACGAGCTCTTCCGGCGGCACCACCACACCACGCCCGCGGCCTTCCTCGCTCGCGAGCGCGTGGCCGCCGCGCGCCGCCTGCTCCGGGATCCTGCGCCCACATCTACCGAAGTCGCGTTCGCCGCCGGCTTCGAAAGCATCTCGGCCTTCCACGAGAACTTCCGCAAGCTCACCGGGCTCACCCCCGGCGAGTACCGGCGGCTGGGCGAGCGCCCCGGCTTCACGCTCGCGCTGCCGGAGAATTATCTAGCTTCGTACACGCTGGGGATGCTGGGCCGCGACGGCCTCAGCCTCACCGAGGGCGTGGCGGGGAGCGAGGCGGTCAAGGCGGTACTGCTCCCGTCCGGCCCCGCGCGGCTGCACCTCGAATTCCGCGGCGGCGCGGTGGACGTGGCGGTCCGCTCCGCATCTCCCGTCTCGCCCGCGGACGTGCGGGAGGCGCACCGGATGGTGGTGCGGATGCTGGGCCTCGCCGCCGATCCGGCGCCGTTCGAGCGGCGGGTGGAGAAGGACGGGCTCGCGCGCCTGGCCGCCGGCCGCGATGGGCTGCGCATCACCCAGTCGCCCACCGTGTTCGAGGGCCTGGTGTGGTCCATCGTGGGGCAGCAGGTGAACCTCGCGTTCGCGTACGCGCTCCGCCGCGCGCTGGTGGAGACGTGCGGCTTGCCCGCGGGCGAGGGGATGTTCGCGCATCCATCCCCCCAAGCCGTGTCGGCGGTCGGCTACGACACGCTGACGGCGCGGCAGTATTCGCGGCGCAAGGCGGAGTACGTGGTCGACACCGCCCGCGCGGTCGCCACGGGCGAGCTGCAGGTGGAGGGCTTCCCCGACGAGCCCGCCACGCAGGTGGAGCGGCGGCTGCTGGCGGTGCGGGGGATCGGACCCTGGTCCGCGAACTACGTGATGATGCGCGCCTGCGGGTTCGCGGACTGCGTGCCGGTGGGCGACACCGGCCTCACCATGGCGCTCATGCGCTTCTTCGGGATGGACCACCGCCCCGGCCCGGCCGAGACGATCGCGCTCATGGAGCCGTTCGCCCCGTTCCGCAGCCTGGCCACTCACCACCTCTGGATGACGCTGGGAGAGCCCGCATGACCATTCACGCACAGCAGTTCCCGACCCCGCTCGGCCCCATGCTCGCCGCCGTGGACGACGCCGGCAGCGTGCTCCGCCTCGCTTTCCTGGGCGGCCGCGACGCGCAGTCCCTCGCGCGCGAAGGCGCCCGCCGCAACGAGGCGGTGGAGTGGGACGACGGCAGATGCGCGGCCGTCGTCGCGCAGGTGGAGGAATACTTCGCGGGCCAGCGCCGCGACTTCGACCTGCCGCTGGCGCCGCGCGGCTCGGATTTCCAGCAGCGCGTGTGGGCCGAGCTGGTGCGCATTCCGTACGGCGCCACCATCAGCTACGGCGAGCTGGCGCGCCGCGTGGGCAACCCCGCCGCCTCGCGCGCCGTGGGCCGCGCCAACGCGACGAACCCCATCCCCGTGATCGTGCCCTGCCACCGCGTGATCGGCGCCAACGGCACCCTCACGGGCTATGCGGGCGGCGTGGACCTCAAGCACGGCCTGCTGCACCTCGAGGGCGCCCTGCCCGCCGAGCAGCCCACGCTCGCCGTCGCCTGACCGGAGCGCGAGGAACGCTGGAACTGTGGGTGCGATCCATCGCAGCCGATCCGCTACCGTAGCGCAGATGGCGGGGCATCCGCATCATTCCGCGGGTGCCCCGCCGTGCATCTACCGGCGACGCTGCATGTTCGACGATGCAGGTCCGCGACGCACGTCCGACGCTTCGAGACGACCACGGTTGATGAGGATCAGAATGACGGATACGACGGATCGCGACGACACGCCCGAAGAGACTCTGGACCCCGCGAGCTGGGACGACTTCCGCGCGCTCGCCCACCGCATGGTGGACGACACGCTGGACCACCTTTCCACACTGCGCGACCAGCCCGCGTGGCAGCCGATGCCGCCGGATGTTCGCGGCTCGTTCGCGGAGCCGCTGCCGTGGGACGGCGAGGGCGAGGAAGCGGCGTACGGAGAGTTCGTCGCGCGCGTGCTGCCGTACCCCAACGGCAACCTGCACCCGCGCTTCTGGGGATGGGTGCAGGGCAACGGCACGCCCATGGGGATGATGGCGGACATGCTCGCCGCGGCCATGAACCCGCACATGGCCGGCTTCAACCAGGCGCCCGCGCTGGTGGAGAAGCAGGTGATCGCCTGGCTCGCCGAGCTGATGGGCTTTCCGAGCACCGCCAGCGGCATCCTGGTGAGCGGCGGGACGATGGCGAGCATCGTCGCGCTAGCGGTGGCGCGCCAGGCGAAGGCGGGCTGGGATGTGCGCGCGGAAGGCCTGCACGGCGACCGGCCGCGCCTGCTCGTGTACGGCGCGAGCGAGACCCACAGCTGGATCACGAAGGGCACCGAGCTGCTGGGGATGGGCCGCGGCGCCTTCCGGCCGATCGCGGTGGATGCCGAATACCGCATCGACCTGGCGGCGCTGGCGGAGGCGGTGCGGGCGGACCGCGAGGCTGGGCATCGCCCCTTCTGCGTGGTCGGCACGGCTGGCACGGTGAACACCGGCGCGACGGACGACCTGCGCGCCCTCGCCGCCTTCTGCCGCGACGAAGGGCTGTGGTTCCACGTGGACGGTGCGTTCGGCGCGATGGCGCGGCTCTCCGAGAGCCTGCGCCCGCTGGTGGCCGGGATCGAGGAGGCTGACTCCGTGGGCTTCGACCTGCACAAATGGGGATCGCTGCCGTTCGAGTGCGCCTGCGTGCTGGTGCGCGACGAGGCGGCGCACCGCGGCGCCTTCGCCACGGCGGCCAGCTACCTCGCGCCCGCCGAGCGCGGCGTGATCGCGGGCGGGCTGCCGTTCGCCGAGCGTGGCGTGGAGCTGACGCGCGGCTTCAAGGCGCTGAAAGTGTGGATGTCGTTCAAGGCGCACGGCGTGGGCGCCATCGCCCGCATGATCGAGCAGAACGTGCGGCAGGCGCGCTATCTCGGGGATCTCATCGGGCGTACGCCGGGGCTGGAGCTTCTCGCGCCCATCAGCCTCAACATCGTCTGCTTCCGCTATGCGCCCGAAGGCGTTTCCGACGCCGACGCGGACCGCATCAACGAAGAGATCCTGCTGCGCATCCAGGAGCAGGGCATCGCGGTCCCATCGTCCACGCGCATCCACGGCCGCTTCGCCATCCGCGTCGCGAACGTGAACCACCGCAGCCGCCGCGAAGACTTCGACGCGCTGGTGGATGCCGTGCTCCGCATCGGCGCGGAGGTCAGTGCTGGGCGGTGAGGGTGCGGTGGAAGCTCGTGTGTTCGTGGGAGATGTGCGTCCGCGCGGTCTGTGCTGGGGATGAAGAGAGGCGTCGTGATAGTCATCTCCGAATCTCCCGCATCCCCCGCCGATCATCTCCCGAGAGCTCCTCTTCCCCCAAAACAGAAGCGGCGGCATCGAAATCCGATGCCGCCGCGCTTTTTCACGGTCGGTAGAGGCTATCCGCGCACCGGATGCCCCCGCGCGGCGAGATACCGCCGCGCCTCCGCGAGGGTGAACTCGCCGAAGTGGAAGATGGAGGCTGCGAGCACCGCGTGCGCCCCGGCGGTGAGCGCCGCGTCCAGGTGCTCCAGCGCGCCCGCGCCGCCGCTCGCGATCACGGGGATGCGCACCGCGCGCGAGACGGCTTCCAGCAGCGGCAGGTCGTAGCCGTCGCGCGTGCCGTCGCGGTCCATCGACGTGAGCAGGATCTCTCCCGCGCCCAGCGATTCCGCGCGCGCGGCCCACTCCACCGCGTCCACGCCCGTCGCCGTGCGGCCGCCGTGCGTGTAGACCTCCCACCCGGACGCGACCGCCGACGATTCGGAATCCGCGCGGCGGGCATCGATGGCGACGACCACGCACTGCGAGCCGAAGTGGTCCGCCGCGCGCGCCACGAGTTCCGAATCGGCGAGCGCGGCGGTGTTGACGGCGACCTTGTCCGCTCCTGCGCCCAGGATCGCCACGAAGTCATCCACCGTGCGGATGCCGCCGCCGACGGTGAAGGGGATGAAGACCGAATCGGCCGTGCGGCGGATCATGTCCAGCGTGGAGGCGCGGCCCTCGTGCGTGGCGGTGATGTCCAGGAACACCAGCTCGTCCGCGCGCTCGGCATCGTAGCGGATCGCCTGCTCCACCGGGTCGCCGGCATCGCGCAGGCCCACGAACTGGATGCCCTTCACCACCCGCCCGTCCTTCACGTCCAGGCAGGGGATGATGCGCTTGGCTAGGGCCACGTGACCGCCTTCAGGCGGGCGAGCATGCCCGGCGTGGCCTCGCCCCAGAAGACGCCCTCCACCGGGCCGCGGAGGAGGATGCTCCAGTCGTCGCGGACCTCCACGTCCAGCGAGCCGCCGGGCATGCGCACCTCCACCTGCCTCTCGGCGACCAGGCCGCGGCGCACGGCGGCGGCGGCCACGGCGCAGGCGCTGGAGCCGGACGCGCTGGTCTCCCCCGCGCCGCGCTCCCACACCCACGCCTCCACCACGCCCGACTCGACCGAGCGCGCGAACTGTACGTTGGTGCCGCGCGCGAAGTCCGGGTGCGAGCAGATCTGCGGGGCGCGGCGGCGCAGGTCGTCGGGGTCCACCTCGTCCTGGAAGATCACGCAGTGCGGGTTGCCGATGGAAACCGTGTTGATCTCCACGCGGTCGCCCGCCTCCAGCTCCAGCATCTCGCCGGCGACCTCGCGGTCCGGGCCGCCCAGGCCCACGTCGCCGCTGCGGAACGATGCGACGCCCATCTCCGCCTCTACGCTGATCACGCCGTCGTCGCTCACGTGCAGGATCTTCATCCCCACCACGCCGCCGGGCGTCTCCACGCTGAACGCCTGGCCCACCTCCACCTCGCCCATGTCCAGCAGGAACGCGGCGAAGATGCGCAGCCCGTTGCCGCTCTTCTCCGCCTCCGTCCCGTCCGGGTTGAAGATGCGCAGCCCGAAGTCCGCCGCCGTGGTTGGCACGCGGCCCAGGATGCCGTCCGAGCCGATGCCCGTATGCCGGTCGCAGATGAGGCGCACGGCCGGCGGCGACAGCTCGATCTCGTCGAGGTCCATCGCCACGTAGTCGTTACCCAGCCCGTGGCCCTTGAAGAACGTCAGTCGTTCCATGTGTCGATACCTCGCTTGAATCGAACCGCCGGCAACCGGGAACGGCAGTGGCTCACGCGGAGCCGCGGAGGACGCGGAGAACTGCATGAGGAGAAAAGTTGTTCTCCGCGCTCTCCGCGTGCGATGCTTTTCCCCATCGCCCGCAACGTCATATCAGAGGCGTGAGAAGTTGCCGAGGATGCGGAGACCGTCTTCCTGGCTCTTCTCGGGGTGGAACTGGATGCCCCACACGTTGCCGCGCCCCACGATGGAGGCGAAGGGCACCTCGTAGGTGCAGCGTCCCAGCACGTCCGCGCCGTCGCTGCGCTGGACGGCGAAGCTGTGGACGTGGTAGAACCAGCGCGGCTCCGGCCCCGCGATGCCCGCCAGCACGGGATCGGCTTCGGCGTGGCGGATGAACTCCACGGAGTTCCAGCCCACGTGCGGCAGCGGCAGGTCCGTCCGCAGCTTCTCGACCATGCCGGGGAGGAGGCCGAGACCGCGGACGCCCGGCGCCTCTTCGCTGCCCTCGTACAGTAGCTGCATGCCCACGCAGATGCCGAGGAACGGGCGGCCATCGGCCACCACTTCGCGCACGGCGTCGGCCAGGCCGCTCTCCTCCAGGCGTGTCATGCACTGCCCGAAGTGCCCCTGGCCGGGGAGCACCAAGCGGTCCGCCGCGCGCGCCTCTGCCGGGTCGGCGGTGAGATGCACGTCGGCCCCCTCGTGCTCGAACGCTTTCGCGACGGAGCGCACGTTCCCCGCGCCGTAGTCCAGCAGGGTGATGCGCGGCCGGGTGCTCATGCGCGGCATCTGGCGGTTGAAACCGCAGCAACGACTGCGCGAAGTCCGCCTGCGCGGACTAACCCCGAAGCTCCCGCGGTCCACCAACCATCAGGTACGCACCGGACCCCCAACCCTCTCCCGCTTGCGGGGGAGGGTGCGAGCCCAAGCGAGCGGGAGGGGGCATCCATCTACAACGTCCCCTTCGTCGACGGAACCTCGTTCCCCCGCCGCGGATCGATTCTCGTCGCTGCATCCAGTGCGCGGGCGGCCGCCTTGAAGGTGGCTTCGACCACGTGGTGCGCGTTGTCGCCGCGGATGCCGTCCAGGTGCATGGTCACGCGAGCCTCCATCGCGAACGCCCGCCAGAACTCGGCCGAGAGGGCGGCGTCGAAGTCGCCGATGCGCGCCTGGTCCACGGGGAGCGGCACGCAGAAGTGGATGAACGGCCGGCCCGAGACGTCCACCACCGCGCGCACCAGCGCCTCGTCCAGCGGCACCGTCGCGTCCGCGTACCGCGCGATCCCGCGCTTGTCTCCCAGCGCCTCCAGGAACGCGCCGCCCAGGACGATCCCCACGTCCTCCACCGTGTGGTGCGCGTCGATGTGCAGGTCGCCCTTGCACTCGACGGACAGGTCGAAGCCGCCGTGGCGGGCCAGCGCGTCCAGCATGTGGTCGAAGAAGCCGACGCCGGTCCGCACGTCCGCCGCGCCGCCGCCGTCCAGGTCGATGCGGACGGTGATCTCCGTCTCGCGCGTCTTCCGCGTCCGCGCGGCCGTGCGGGCCATCGTCACCCCTCGCTCATGGTGGTGCGGAGCGCGGCGAGGAACTGGTCGTCCTCGTCCGGCGTCCCCGCATTGACCCGCAGGCAGCCTTCCAGCATGGGGTACCTCGACACGTCGCGCACCAGGATCCCGTGCTCGTCCAGCAGCCGCCGGAACAGCTCGGTGTGCGAGATGCGCGGCGAGTCCACACGGAAGAGCAGGAAGTTGGCCGCGCTGGCGTACACGTGCAGGCCGGGAATCTCCCGCATCTCCCGAAAAAGCCGGTCCCGCTCGCTGCGGATGGCATCCTGCTGCGGCTCCAGCAGCGCGCGTCCGGCCAGCACCTCCGCCGCGGCGACCTCGCTGAAGAAGTTGATGTTGTACGGCAGCTTGGCTTTCTCGATCTCCGTCGCCAGGGCGGGATCGGCCAGCAGGTAGCCCGCGCGCAGGCCGGCCAGCGCCATCGCCTTGCTGAACGTGCGGAGGACGACCAGGCGGGGACGGCCGGCGAGGAGCGGAATGCCGTCGTATCCGCCGAACTCCACGTACGCCTGGTCGAGCAGGATGAGCGCGCCCGTCTCGTTGTGCACCCGCTCGATCTCCTCGCGCGTGAGCGCGGAGCCGGTCGGGTTGTTGGGCGTGCAGAGGACGACCACCGCGGCGGAAGATTCGTTCGCGGCACGCACGATGGCGTCCACGTCGAAGCGCAGCTCCGCGTCCAGCGGCACGGACACGACGGTGCCGCCGTTCACCTCCGTCATCAGCCGGTAGAGCGTGAACGTCGGCTCGGGGACGACGACGCTGACGCCGGGGGCGACGACGACGGCGAGGATGGACTGGATCAGCTCGTTGGAGCCGTTGGCGACCAGGATGCCATCCGCCGGCCAGCCCGTCGCCTCCGCCACCGCGTCGATGAAGCTCTGGGCGACGAACGGCGGGTAGCGGTTCCACGGCCGGTCAGCCAGCCGCTCGGCGATGCGGCGCTTGATCTCGTCCGGAACGTCGTACGGGCTCTCGTTCTGGTTGAGCTTGATGCGCGGCTCGTACGGGTGCAGCGTGTACGCGCTCATCGCGCGCACCGAGGCCTTTACGTGCGCCAGCGCCTCGGCCGGCGAGCGGTCGGGCGCTGGGGTTTCGGTAGATGGGCTCTGGCTCAACGGTCCGCCACTTCAGCTCTGTTCGTGCGCGCCGCTCCGCCGTCCCTGGCGTAGCGGCCGATCCGTCCTCAGTCGCGCCCGACGTGGATGATCTGGTCTCGGCGCGTGCCGACGGAGACGTACCAGATCGGCACCTTCGTAAGCTCGCTCAGCCGCTCCAGGTATGTCCGCGCGTTCTCCGGCAGCTCGTCCCAGCTCCGCGCATCCGCAGTCGAAGTCCGCCAGCCGGGCATCGTCTCGTACACGGGCTCCGCCGCGTCCAGCTCCGCCAGGTCGGCGGGGAAGTCCACCAGCAGCTCGCCATCCACCTTGTAGCCGGTGGCGATCTTCACCTCGTCGAGCGTGTCGAGCACGTCCAGCTTCGTGACCGCCAGGCCGGTAAGCCCGTTCACGCGGGCGGAGTAGCGCACGACCGCAGCGTCGAACCAGCCGCAGCGGCGCGGGCGGCCGGTGACCGCGCCGTACTCGCCGCCCAGCTCGCGGATGCGGTCCTGGAGCTCGTCCATGAACTCGGTCGGCAGCGGTCCCGAGCCCACGCGCGTCGTGTACGCCTTCACCACGCCCACCACTGCGTCCACCCGCGTGGGCCCGATGCCCACGCCCAGCGCTGCGCCGCCCGCCGTGGTGTTGGACGAGGTCACGTACGGATACGTCCCGTGGTCCACGTCCAGCAGCGCGCCCTGGGCGCCCTCCAGCAGCACCGTCTTTCCGCCGGCGATCGCCTCGTCCAGCAGGCGGCCCGTCTCCACCGCCATGCGCAGCAACCGGTCGCGAAAGCCCAGCACCTCGGCCACCAGGGCGTCCGCATCCACCGTGTCGGTAGATTCCATGAAGCGCAGCCGCTTGTTCACGCGCTGGGCCGCCGCGCGGAGCAGCGCCTCGGTGCGGGCGGCGTCGCGCAGGTCGGCCACGCGGATGCCTACGCGCGCGACCTTGTCCTCGTACGCCGGCCCGATGCCGCGCCCGGTGGTGCCGATCTTCCCTTCGCCGCGACCCGCCTCGTCCGCGCGGTCCAGCAGCTTGTGGTACGAGAGCAGGAGATGCGCGCGCAGCGACACGCCCAGCCGCCCCTCGGCGTCGATGCCGCGAGTGCGCAGCGCGTCCAGCTCCTCGAAGAACTGCGCCGGGTCGAAGACCACGCCGTTGCCCAGGTAGCAGCGCCGTGACGGATGCAGGATGCCCGAGGGGATCTGGCGGAGGATGAACTCCTCGTCGCCCACGTGCACGGTGTGGCCGGCGTTGGCGCCGCCCTGGTAGCGGGCGACCACGTCTACCTTCTCGGCCAGCACGTCCACGATCTTGCCCTTGCCCTCATCGCCCCACTGGGAGCCGACGATCACCACGCACCGGTGCTTCTCGCTCATCTCGGTCTTCGCCCGTGTCTTCTTCGATAGGGTGCGGCGCGGCCCGTCCGCACACAAAAACGCGGCCCCGCCATGCTCATGGTGGGACCGCCGTTCACGCATCCTGGGCGGAATGTAGACGTGGGTGCGGATGGTGTCAACAGCGGTGGCCCCCTCCCCCAGCCCCTCCCCCAAAACTGCCTGGGGGAGGGGAGCCTGGTCCACGGCAGCGCTGGCTTCTACGGCGTCCGGCGGTGGAAATCCATCGGATGGAGACGAGGAAAAGCCTTCCGATCGTGGAGATTTCAGGCTTCGGGGGCGGGGCCGCGCTGGACGACGGAGTCGGCCTTGAGGGCGCGCGCCATCTCGTCGCCCTTCAGCTCGCGGCTGCGCAGCGGGAGCCAGGCGGTGAAGGTGCTGCCCTTGCCCAGCTCCGAGGTGACGCGGATGGTGCCGCCCAGGAGGCCCAGGAGCTTCTTGACGATGGAGAGGCCCAGGCCCGTGCCGCCGTACTCGCGCGTGGACGACTGGTCGGCCTGGCGGAAGTCCTCGAAGATGCCGTCCAGGTCCGTGGCGTCGATCCCGATGCCGGTGTCGCACACCTGCACCTCCACGCCACCGCGCGCCGCGTGGGCGCGTACGCGCACCTCGCCCTCGTGCGTGAACTTGACGGCGTTGGAGAGGAGGTTGAGCAGGATCTGCTTCACGCGGGTGCGGTCGGTCTCCATGGGCGGCAGGCCCTCTTCCAGCTCCACCGCGAAGGCGAGCTGGCGGGAGCGCACCATGGGCTCCACCGTCTCGGAGATCTCGCGCACCACGTCGGCCAGCTCCACGCGCTCCAGGTGCAGCGGCATCTTGCCGGCCTCGATGCGGGCCAGGTCCAGGATGTCGTTCACCAGCTCCAGCAGGTGCGTGCTGGCGCCGTACATCCGGTCCAGCGAGTCGGCCTGCTTCTCGGTGAGGTCGCCGTAGATCCGGTCGCGCATGAGCGTGGTGTAGCCCAGCAGCGCGTTGATGGGCGTGCGCAGCTCGTGGCTCATGCTGGCCAGGAACTCGCTCTTGAGCCGGTACGCGCGCTCGATCTCGCGGCTCTGCCACTCCAGCTTGCGGTTGCGCTCCTCCAGCTCGGCGGTGGCGGCGCGGATGCGGCCCTCCAGCCCCTCGTTCACCCGCGACAGCTCGTCGGCCAGGCGCTGGTTCTCGGCCGTCTCGGTCAGGTCGTGGATGATGGAGACCACGGCCGTGGTCTCGCCGCC
>DASRQW010000167.1 GCA_035696245.1 Longimicrobiaceae bacterium
AGCTGGAAGACCGGCTCGAGTTCGCAGAGCTGTGCGACGGCAACTGCGGCTGCACCAACACCGGCTGCACCACCACCGACGGCGGCGGCACCGTGACCGTCGGCGTGGGCGGCGGCGGTGGCGGTGGTGGCGGCGGCATTCGTGACGACATCGCCCTCGAGCAGATGGTCTGATTCGACCCCGCGCGCCGGAGTGCCAGACACGCCGGCGCGCGGAACGGCTACACCCCGCAGGTGAACGCCCGGAGCCGTCGAGACCGGAACCGGGCGCGCCCGCGGCGCGGAACAGGTCGGACCCAAACGAAGTGCGCTGTTCCGGTCTCGGCGGTTTCTGACATGAAGCGATGTTCGGGAAGCATCCTCACCAACTTTCCTACCCAGGGAGAAATCCGATGAACATGGACCTCACGGGCGAGTTCAACATCCTCGAGCTGGAGGACCGCCTCGAGTTCGCCGAGCTGTGCGACGGCAACTGCGGCTGCACCAACACCGGCTGCACCACCACCGACGGCGGCATCGGCGTGACCGTCGGCACGGGCGGCGGCGGCGGTGGCGGCGGCGGTGGCGCGGGCGACCTGCAGCTCGATCAGGCGCTGATGTAGTCCAACCCCCCGCGGCGGTGGGTGCCAGACGCCTTCCGCCGCGGGACGCAGTGCGAGCACCGATAGCGTGGTATCCTCACCCAACTTTCCTACCCAGGGAGAAATCCGATGAGCATGGACCTCACGGGCGAGTTCAACATCCTCGAGCTGGAAGACCGGCTCGAGTTCGCCGAGCTGTGCGACGGCAACTGCGGCTGCACCAACACCGGCTGCACCACCACCGACGGTGGCGCGACGGTGGGCGTGACGGTGGGCGGCGGTGGTGGTGGTGGCGGTGGCGGCGCGGGCGACCTGCAGCTCGATCAGGCGCTGATGTAATCCAACCCCCGCGGCGGGGGGGTGCCAGACGCCTTCCGCCGCGGCACGCAGCACCCGCAGGTGAACGCGCGGAACCCGCCGAGACCGGAGCCTCGCGCGTGCCGCCTGCAAACGGCAGAGAGACACACACGTCCGGTCCGGCGGGTGCACCCGCACCTGCCGGACGCCTTTCGGAAGAGGGACCCCGCGCCACGGGGCGCCGTACCCACTGGAGACGCCGCTTGACCCCCACGCCGCTCCGCTTCAACCCCGCGATCCAGGTGTGGCCCTTCGACGGGGCCGCCCGCGAGAAGATGTCGATGTGCGAGATTCCGCGCGCAGACGGCTCCCTCGCCCGCTTCGCGCTGCCCGACCGCCTGCTGGGCGTGATCCGCGGCTTCGACGGCGAGCGCGCCACGGACGAGGTTGCGTGCGCGGGCGCCGCGGCGGGGGCCTGCACTGAGGAGGAGCTGGCCCGCCTGGTGAGCGGCTTCCTGGTGCCCAACGGCTTCCTGGTGGCCGACGGCGAGGAGGCGGGCTCGCCCGTGCAGCGCGCGAACCGCCTCACCTACATGACGCTCAAGGTGCGCCTGCTGCCGCCGGCCGTGGTCACGCCGGTGGCGCGCTGCCTGGGCTGGCTGTACTCGCGCTGGATCATGGCCGCAGTCGGCACTGCGTTCGTGGTCGCGCAGTTCGTCTTCTTCCTGAAGCTGGCGCCGGGGCACGAGATGGGGTTCGCGGCGCTGAAGGGCTCGCACGCGGGCGCCATCGTGCTGCTGATGATGCTGAGCACGCTGATCCACGAGTTCGGCCACGCGGCGGCGGCGGCGCGCCACGGCTGCCGGCGGCTGGAGATCGGGTGGGGCCTGTACTACCACATCTCGGTTCTCTACACCGACCTGTCCGAGGCTTGGCGGCTGACGCGCCGGCAGCGGGCGCTGGTGGACGTGGGAGGGATGTACTTCCAGGCGATCTTCGCCCTGGGGTTCCTGGCGGTGTACCGGGTCACGCACTCGGTGGTGCCGCTGTACTGCTTCCTGGCCACGGACCTGGCGATCGGGGCCTCGCTGAACCCGTTCTTCCGCATGGACGGCTACTGGCTCGCCTCGGACCTGCTGGGCGTGCCCAACCTGCACGTGCAGAGCGCCCGCCTGCTGCGCCGCATGGGCCTGCGGCTGGTGGGCCGCCGCGACCCGGACACGCAGCCGCTGGCCCTGGGCCGCGGCGCGATGGCGTTCATGGCGGCGTACTCGGTGCTGGGCCTCGCCTTCTTCGTCTTCGCCTTCCAGTTCGCGGTGAACCGGCTGCTGGCAGGGCTGGCGGTGACGTATCCCGCGGTCCTGCGCGGCTTCTGGACGGCGGCGACGGCGCACCCGGTGGCGTTCGGCACGGTGGGGTCCGCGGCGTTCGCGGTGCTGTGGCGCGGCCTGGTGCTGTTCGGCACCGCGAAGCTGCTCTACAACTTCGGCAAGCGGGTGGTGATGGGCACGCTAGCGTTGGGGAAGGCGCTCGTGCGCGCGCTCCGCCGCCCGCGCGCCAGCCTGGCGGGCCTGGAGCAGGCGTAGCCCGCCGCGCATCCGCCGGGGCGCCGCGGGCGCGCACGACCGCCGCCGCGCATCCCCCGACGAAGACGCGGGCAGCCGCGCATCTCTCGATACGCCTGTAGCCCGCCACGCATCCGCCGAGAACAAGGGGATCGCGGTAGATCGGTTGATGAAGATGCGAAAGGCCGCGCATCTGCCGGGCACGACACGGCACGCATCACCGAGCACAGCCCGCCGCACATCTGCCGATCGAGTCGGCGGCAGAGAATCGACGGAGATGCATGAGCCGGTGACGACCGCCGCGCATCCGCCGGGAACGCACAGGGACGCTCGACACGGATCGACCGTGTCCCCGAGATGATGCACGGCCTCGCATCTCCCGATCCCTCGCCGTTTCGACGGATGAGCGCCGGGGGTGCGGATGATGAACGACGCACCAACGCCCGCGCAGGACCTTCCCACCAGGATGGACCGCCGGCCGCCGCTTCCCCTCCTTCCACGTGCCGTACGACATGGATTTCTTGCAGAGGGACGTTCGCTTCGCCGCCCGCTCACTCTTCCGGACGCGGGGCTTCCTGGCCCTCGTTGTGGGCGCCATCGCGCTGGGGATCGGCGCGAACACCACGGTGTTCAGCGTGCTCAACACGCTGGTGCTGAAGCCGCTGCCGTTCGAGCACTCGGAGCGGCTGGTGATGCTGGACGAGCGCGCGCCCCAGAGCGGCAACGCGGACTGGATGACCACGTCGTTCCTGGATTTCCTGGACTGGCGCGCCCAGGCCCGCAGCTTCGAGGGGATGGCGGCGTTCTACGACGCGGCGTTCAACCTGAGCGGCGACGGCGAGGCGGAGCGCACGAGCGGCGCGGGGGTGAGCGAGAACCTGTTCCAGGTGCTGCGCACCAAGCCCATCCTGGGCCGCGGCTTCACGGCCGAGGAGGGCAGGCCCGGCGGCCCCGCGGTGGCGGTGCTGGGCCACTCGCTCTGGACCCGCCGCTACGGCGCCGACCCGCGCGTGCTGGGCCGGACGATGCTGATCGACGGTGCGCCGTACACCATCGTGGGGGTGATGCCGGAGGGCTTCCGCTTCCCCGAGTACGCGGACCTGTGGGTGCCGCTGCGCCTGGACCCGGCGCAGAGCCGCCGCGACCGCCGCTTCCTGGCCGTGGTGGGCCGCCTGGCGCCCGGCGCCACGCTGGAGCGCGCCCAGGCCGAGATCGCCACGGTGAACTGGCGCCTGAGCGAGGAGCACCGCGACACGAACGAGGGCGTGACGGCCAGCGCCCGCCCGCTCCAGGAGGCGATGCGCGGCGACACTTCGCAGGCGGCGCTGCTCTTTCAGGGCATCACGCTGCTGGTGCTGCTGATCGCGTGGGCGAACGTGGCGAACCTGCTGCTGGCCCGCTCGGTGGGCCGCCGCAAGGAGATCGCGGTGCGGGGCGCGCTGGGCGCCACGCGGGCCCGCATCGTCCGGCAGCTGGTGGCGGAGGGCCTGGTGCTGGGCACGCTGGGCGGCGGCGCGGGCCTGGCGCTGGGGATCTGGGGGCGCAACCTGCTGGCGCGCGCCATCCCCATCGACCTGCCGTTCTGGGTGAGCTTCTCGTTGGACTGGCGGGTGGTGGCCTTCGTGGTGACCATCTCGCTGGTGGGCGTGCTCTTCTTCGCCCTCGCGCCGGCGGTGCAGCTGCGCGAGGCGGACCTGCAGGAGTCGCTGAAGTCCGGCGGCACGCGCGGCGGCACGGACCAGCGCGGCGGCCGGGTGCAGGGGGGGCTGGTGGTGGCGGAGACGGCGCTGGCGCTGGTGCTGCTCATCAGCGCGGCGATGCTCACGCGCAGCCTTCTTCGCCTCCAGGGCATGGACGCGGGCTTCGAGCCTGCGGGCGTGGCGACGGGCCGCATCTCGCTCTCCCCCAGCCGGTATCCCAAGCCGGAGCAGCAGGTCGCGCTGTGGGCGCGGCTGGCGGAGCGGGTGCGCACGCTTCCGGGCGTGGAGGCGACGGCGGTGACGGGCGCGCTGCCGCTGAGCCGCGGCAGCCACGGCTCGGCCATCGCCATCGAGGGCCGCCCGCCGGCGGAGGACGGCAACGAGCCGTTCGCGCTGAGCGGCACGGTGAGCCCGGACTACTTCCGCCTGATGCGGATCCCGGTGCGCGCCGGCCGCGGGGTGGACGCCAGCGACCGGGCGGACGGGCTGCCCGCGGCGGTGGTGAACGAGGCGATGGCGAAGCGCTTCTGGCCAGGGGAGAGCGCGGTGGGCCGCCGCGTGCGCTTCGGGAACGCGGGGCCGTGGCGGACCGTCGTGGGCGTCGTCGCGGACGTGAAGGACTCGCGCCTGGCGAACCCCACGCTGCCCACGGTCTACGTGCCGCTCGCGCAGTCGGCGCTGTCGTTCGGCTACATCGTGGTCCGCACGGCGGGCGACCCTGCGGCGGTGATCCCCGGCGTGCGGGCAGAGCTGCGCGGCATCGATCCGTCGCTGGCGATGGACCAGACGTTCACGCTGCCCGAGGTAGTGCTGCGGTCCATGTGGCTGTCGCGGCTGTACGCCTGGCTGGCCGGCGTGTTCGCGGTGATCGCGCTTGGGCTTTCCGCCGTGGGGACGTACGGGCTGCTGGGGTACATGGTGCGGCAGCGGACGCAGGAGATCGGGGTGCGCGCGGCGCTGGGAGCCCGGCCCCGCGACCTGGTCGCGCTGTTCGTTCGCCGCGGGGCGCGCCTGGCCACGCTCGCCATCCTGATCGGCCTGCCGGTGTCCGCAGCGCTGGTGCGGCTGCTGTCTTCGCTGCTGTACGGCGTGGGCGTGGGCGACCTGGTGGTCTTCGTCGCCGTGCCGGTGGTGATGATGGGCGTGGCCCTCTTCGCCAGCTTCGCCCCCGCCTGGGCTGCCGCCCGCGTCGAGCCCTCCATCGCGCTCCGGCACGACTGAATGCCCCCTCCCGCTCGCTTAGGCTCGCACCCTCCCCCGCAAGCGGGAGAGGGTTGGGGTTCGGAGCGCTTCGGGCAGCGGCGTGCGGCGGAATGCCCGGCGACGACTGCGCAAAAGCTGCCTTCGCAGATAAACGGCAGCGATACCGTGCGGATGATGCGATGATCCCGCGGCGGCAGGCCGCGCAGGCGGCCTTCGCGCCGTTGTAGCCCGCAGCTTTAGCCGCCCGGGCGCTGCCTTCGCTAGGACCTTTCAGACACACGGCTCGCCGCCGTCCGACGGCATTGACCACTGTCCCGAGCGACGCGGACGCTGCTCCTCAGCTCTACGCACCACATCTACCGAAGGACGACCATCATGGGAATGGACGCGAGCCGGAAGGCGCTGATCAAGTCGGCCATCGCCGCGGAGCTGCGGCTGCCGGAGGAGGTGCTGGACGACGCGGCGACGGTGGCGTCGGTGGGCCTGGACTCGCTGGGCCTGGCGCAGTCGGTGGTCGCCGTGGAAGGCGCGCTGGGCGCCGAGATCGACACCACCGTGCTGTCGGAGCAGCTCGCGCCGGAGATGACGCTGGGCCAGCTGGTCGACATCATCGAGAGCTCGCTGATGGACGCGCCCGCGGCCGCGCTGGGATGACCACGCGCCCGGACGTGCCCGCGCGCGACCCGCGCATCGCGGAGGTGGTGCGCGAGCACGTGGCCCCGCTCGCGGACGCGTGGGAGCGCGAGCGCGTGGTGCCGTACGCCGCCGCGCGCGCCCTGGCCCGCGCCCGCCTGCTGCCCGTGCGCGCGCACGACGCCGCGGAGGCCATGCGCCGCCGCCTGGAGCTGGCCGCGCTGCTGGGCCGCACCGGCTCGCTGGGCACCGCGCTCACCGTGCTGCACGCCGTCTCGGCGCCGCTGGCGGTGCTGGAGCGCCTGGCGTGCGGCACGGCGCGCGAGCTGTTCCTGGAGCCCGCCCGCGCCGGTGATGCCTGCGGCGCCGTCGCCTTCCCCGTGGACGGCGCGCGCCGAATCTCCCTCCGCACGGTGGATGGCGGCGTGGAGATGGACGGCGTGGTGGACTGCGTCGCGGGCGCGGCGGGTGCGGACTTCGTGCTCGTCGCGGCGCGTTTCGCGGATGCGGTAGATGCGGGGACGGGAGATGCGGATGCGCTGGTCGCCGTCCGCACCGATGAGCCCGGAGTGACGGTGGATCGCCGCGCGACGGTTGGGCTGCACACGGCGGCGCTCGGGCCGGTGCGCCTCGAACGGTGCCGAGTGGATGCGGCGCAGGTCGCACGCGGCCCGCGCGTGGCCGCCGCCCTTGCCGACGCCGCGGCGGACGAGCGTCTTCTGCTCGCGACTGCGGTCATCGCGGCGATGGACGCGACGCTACGGCGGACGCTGGCGTTCGTGGGCACGCGGGCGTTCGGGCCGGGCGTGGTGCTGGGCGACCAGCAGGCCGTCCGCCACCGCCTGGCCGACCTGATGGCCGAGCACGACGTGGCCGCCGCCTTCCAGGCCGAGGTCGCCGCCGCGCGCCTCATCGGCACGCCGGACCACGCCCGCTGCGCCATGCTCGCCATCGTCGCGGCCGAGGCGGCGCAAAAGGTCGTCGAGGGCTGCATGCAGCTTTCCGGCGCGCGCGGCTTCATGGAAGACGACCCGGCCACGCGCATCTACCGCGACCTGCTCACGCTACCGCTCGTCCCCTCGCTCGACCCGGCGACGCTGGAGAGCGAGGTCGAGCGCGACGTCTTCGGTTCGGTGGATGTGGACGCCCCGGTCCACGTGAGCGCTTCGGCGGAGGGCGGTTTGCCGCGCATTGGCGGGGATGGCGGGGACGCGGAGATTCGCGAGCCGGCGGCGATGCTCACCGGCGCGGGAGCGTGGTGATGGATCTCGGCCTCGCATCCTCCGAGCGCGCCTTCTCCGTGGACGCTTCGTCTGCCGACAGCCATGCGGGCGTGGGCGGCTCCGCATCTCCCGTCCCGCCCGCCCGCATCCCCGTGGTCGCGCCGGCGCCGGAGCCGTTCGCCGGGTCGGACGCGCACCGGCGGTTCCGGGAGCGGATCGGCGTCCTCGTCAGCGGCTACGTCCTGCCGAACCTGCCGCGCTGGGAGCGCGAGGAGACGCTGCCGCGCGAGTTCTTCCGCACCTGCGGCCGGGCGGGCATGCTGGGGCTGATGGCGCCGCCGGAGCACGGCGGAACCGGCCTGGGCTACTCGTACGCCGTCGCGCAGGTGGAGGAGCTGATGCGCCACCGCGCCGCCAGCCCCGCCGTGAGCCTGATGGTGCAGTCCAACACGCTCTGCCCGGCGCTCGCCACCTTCGGCAGCGACGAGGTGAAGCGCGAGGTGCTGGCGCCGCTCGCGGGCGGCGAAGCCATCGGCTCGCTGGGCGCGACCGAGCCCACCGGCGGCTCCGCGCTGCCGCAGACGGTGCGCTGCACGGCCGAGCGCGAGGGGGCTGAGTGGGTGGTGACGGGCGAGAAGATGTACATCACCAACGCGCCCATCGCGGACTGGGTGCTGCTGCTGGCGCGCACCTCGGCCGGCGCGGGCCCGTTCACGATGTCGCTGATCGCGGTGCCGACGGATCTCCCGGGCTTCGAGGTCGTGGCGCAGCACCGGAAGATGGGCCTCGGCGCGTCGCCCACGGGGCACATCCGGCTGGACCGCGTGCGCGTTCCCGCCCGCTTCCTCGTCGGTCGCGCGGGCCACGGCTACCCGCATGCCGCCCACGTGCTCTGCCACGAGCGGCTGCTCATCGCCATCGGCTCGCTTGCGTACGCGCGCTCGCTGGTGGACGACGCGGCGGAACGGCTTCGGGGGACGGGAGATGCGGGGCGGCCCGCGCGGCTGGCCGTCGCGCGGATGCGGGCGCGGCTGGAGGCGGCGCGCGCCTTCGCGTACGCCGCCGCGGTGGACGTGTGCGCGGGCGTGACCGACGCGGGCACCACGTCGATGGCCAAGTTCGCGCTGTGCGAGCTGGCCCAGCGCGTCGCGGCGGAGTGCGCGCGGCTGCACGGCCCCGCCGCGGCGTGGAGCGACGGCGGCATGGAGGCCGCCCTGCGCGAGGTGCGCGTGCTGAGCGTGTTCGCCGGCACGTCCGAGACCATGCGCGAGCTGTACGGCAGCCGCCTGGCCACGCTGATGAAGCGCGCGACCCTGGATGCGGAGGACTGATGATGCCGAGCACCGCCGAAGACGCCCGCTTCCGCAGCCTGGCCGAGGTGATCCGCGCCCACGCGGCCGATCCCGAGCGCCTGGCCCTCGTCTTCCCCGTCGCCGGGGCGGAGGAGCGGATCACGTACGCGGACCTGTGGGAGCGCGCCGGCCGCTTCGCCGCCGCCCTCGCCGCGCGCGGCGTCCGCCGGGGTCACCGCGTCGCCGTCGGCATGGTCTCACGCTGGGAGGTCGTCGTCGGCGTGATCGCCGTTCAGCGGCTCGGCTGCACGCTGATCCCGCTGCAGGACGTGCCCGCGCCGCGCCAGAGCGCCGCGAAGGAGGCCATCGTCCTCGCAGCCTTGCGCGCCGGGCAGGCCGCGTGGTGCGTCGTTCCCGCATCGTCCGTCCCCGCGTACGAGTTGACGGTGGGCGAAGCCTGCCTCGCCGCGCAGGTGCTCCCGCTGGAAGAGCTTGCGGCGTACGAGTCGGCGGAGGGCGCGCCCGAGTTCTTGCCGATGGATGCGGACGAGCCGCTGCTGATCCAGTTCTCGTCCGGCAGCACGGCGCAGCCCAAGGGCGTCTGCCTCACGGCCGGCAACGTCGCATCGCACGTAGAAGCGGTCACCCGCGTCCTCCGCGGTCCGGTGACCGACACCATCGTGAGCTGGCTGCCGCTGTACCACGACATGGGGCTCATCGGCGCGCTGTTCACGTCGCTGTGGGCGGGCGCGACGACCGTGCTCATGCGGCCGCAGGACTTCGTTCGCAACCCGCTGGCGTGGATCGAGGCGCTGGGCCGCTACCGCGCGACCATCACCATGGCGCCGCAGTTCGCCTACTCGCTCTGCGTCGCGCGGAGCCAGGGCGCCAACGCGTGGGAGAAGCTCCAGGCGACCGACCTCTCCACGTTGCGCGTCGCCCTCAACGGCAGCGAGACGGTGCACTGGGAGCTTTCGCGCGCCTTCGCGGACCGGTTCGCGGCGCTGGGGCTGCATCCCAACGCGCTCCAGCCCGCCTACGGCCTGGCGGAGAACTGCGTCGCCGTGACGCTGCGCACCCCGCTCTCCGCCGTCCCGTCGCGCCGCCTGAGCCGCACCGCGCTGGCGAACGGCATCGTCATGGCCGCGGGGGACGACGAAGGGGAGGATGCGGTGCAGACCACCGTCGGCAACGGCACGCCCATCCACGGCACGCGCGTCTCCATCCGCAACGACGATGGGCGCGAGCTTGGGCCGGGCGCCGTCGGCCAGATCCACTTCGCCGGCACCTCCGCCACGGCCGAGTACGCGGTCGGCGAGGGCGAGCGGCGCCCCGCATCTACCGACGGCTGGGTGCCCACGGGAGACCTGGGCGCGCTGATCGACGGCGAGCTGCACGTGATCGGGCGCATCAAGGAGATCATCAAGAGCGGCGGGCGCACCTTCGTGCCGTCGGACATCGAGGCGGCGCTGGCGACGCGGCTGGCGGACCATCTCGCGGGCGCGGCGGTCTTCGGCTGCTACGACGCGGCGGGCGGTGCCGAGCAGGTCGTCGTCGTCGCGGAAGCCGGACGGGCAGCGCGCGGCGAGGTGGCGGACGAGCTTCCGGGCCGCATCCGCCTGGCGGTGCTCCAGGAGTTCCAGCTTCCCGTGCACGACGTGGTCATCGTCCGCGCGAGGACGATCCCGCGCACCTCGAGCGGCAAGATCCAGCGTGTCCGCATCCGCGATGCCTACGCGCGGGGGGAGCTGCATGCGCTCGCCGAAGCGTAAGCGGGCACGGGAGATGGAGGGCGTGCGATGACGGCGGCCCTCGCCCCCGCCGCGCCGCGCCCGGCCGTGGCGCAGCTGCCCGGCACGCGCATGCTCACGCCCACCGAGCAGCTGGAGCGCCGCCCGCTCGCCGCGTGGAGCGCGGACCTGCTCCAGGAGATGCGCACCGACCGCGTCCGCTGGTACGGCGAGACCGTCGACGAGCGCGTCCGCGTCTTCGTCTCGTGGGGCAACCTGATCGGCCTCATCCACACGCACGCGGGGCGGCCGGACAACGCGCTGCGCGTCTGCGAGGCGCAGGTCGCCTGGCTCGCCGCGCTGGCGGACCGCAGCGGGCGGCCGGAGCTGTTCACGCACGCCCTGCAGCCGTGGTGCAACCTGGGCCGCCTGCACGCGCTGGCGGGGCGCACGGACGACGCGCTGCGGCACTACGCGGACGTGTACGCGTGCTGCACCGTGCCCGGCACCCCGCTCGCCGGCCGCGAGATGGACCCGGGCTGGTGGGATCGCGCGCTTTGGGCGCCCGGCTCCGTGCAGAGCCTTGGCCGAACGCTGCTGGTGATGGACTCGCTCCGCGTGCTGCTGCCCGCCGCGGGCTGGCAGGCGGTGCTCGACCTGGCCCGCAGCGGCGTGGCGGACGGAACCGCCCTGCTCCCCGTCGTCCTGCGCGAGGCGGAGATGGTCGCCCTCGCGAAGATGGGCGAGGGCGATCAAGCGATCACGGCAGCGGAGCGGGCCCGGGAGGAGGGACGCGCGTGGGACCGCATCGTCGCGACCCTGCGCTGGGCCGAGCTGGTCGCACTGTCGGGAGATGAGGAGCGCGCCACACGCGCCGCGGCCGAGCTGCTGTCCGTCGCGCGCCGCGTCTCCGTGGCGGACAAGCTGGAGCTTCCCGTCCTCTTCCCGCTCCAGCAGCTCGCGTCCTTCGCCTTCTCGCTCGGCCTCGCGCGAGAGGCGGCGGAGTTGGGCGAGGCGCTGCTCGCGGGCGCCCGCCGCCTGGACGACGAGGTGATGCAGATCGAGGTGCTGCGCCAGCTTTCCGCCCACGCACCGGATGCGGACACGCGCGACGCCCACGCGGAAGCTCTCGGCGCGATGGTGGACGCGACGGCGTACGCCCGCCTGCGCCCGCGCAGCGACCCGCCGCAGGTGCCGGAAGATGCGGACGCGGTGCTCGACCTCATCCTCTCGCTGATGCCCGCCGCGTGACCGCTGCCATTCCCACCGTGTCACGCTGGCGAAAGCTTCCGCGCACCATCTTCTCCGCCGCCGTCCTCGCCGCGTCCCTCGTGGGCGGACGGGCGGAGGCGCAGGCGGGCCGCGCATCTCCCGATTCGGTGCTGGAGGCGATCCGGCGCGAGGGGATGGAGCATTCGCAGGCGGAGCCGCTGGCGCAGGCGCTGATGGACTCCATCGGCCCGCGGCTCACGGGCACGGCGGGCGAGAAGGCGGCGCGCGACTGGCTCATCGGCCGATACCGCGCGTGGGGGGTGGATGCGCGCAACGAGCAGTACGGCACGTGGACTGAGTGGCGGCGCGGCGCCACGCACGTGGACCTGCTGGAGCCGCGCGTCCGCACGCTGAACGGGACGCTGCTGGCATACAGCCCAGGCACCCGCGGCCCCGTGCAGGCGGAAGCCGTCGCGGTCCCCGCCTTCACCTCGCCCGCCGAGCTGAACGCGTGGCTCCCGTCGGTGAAGGGCAAGCTGGTGCTGGCCTCCGCCGCGCCCGCCACCTGCCGCCCGGACGAGAGCTGGGAGCGCGCCGCCACGCCGGAGACGCTGGAGCGCATGCGCCGCGACCGCGGCGCGGCGGACACCGCGTGGCGCCGAAGCCTGGACGCGGCGGGCATCAGCCCGCGTTGGCTGCCCATGAAGCTGGAAGCCGCTGGTGCCGCGGGCGTGATCGCCGTGAGCTGGACCGGCGGATGGGGCGCCGACCGCGTGATGAACGCGTGGACGCTGCGGATGCCCATGGTCACGCTGGACTGCGAGGACTACGGCCTGGTCCACCGCCTCGCATCCCACGGCCAGAAGCCCGTGCTGCGGGTGGATGCGGACGCGCAGTTCGGCGGCGACGTGCCCGTCTTCAACACCGTCGCGACCATCCGCGGCAGCGAGCATCCCGAGGAGTTCGTGGTGCTCTCCGCGCACCTGGACTCGTGGGATGGCGGCTCGGGCGCCACGGACAACGGGGCGGGTACGGTGGCCGTGATGGAGGCCGTCCGCATCCTGCGGCAGGCGTATCCGCACCCGCGGCGCACCATCGTGATCGGCCACTGGGGCGGGGAAGAGGAGGGACTGAACGGCTCCGGCGCCTTCGCGGCGGATCATCCGCAGGTGGTGGGCGGGATGCAGGCGCTCTTCAACATCGACCTGGGCACGGGGCGCATCGACTCCGTATCGATGGGCGGGCTCGCGGGGGCGGGGCCCGTGGTGCGGCGGTGGCTCTCCCGCATCCCCGTCTCCCTCGCGGGGCCGGTGAGCGTGGACGAGCCGGGGACATCGACCGAGGGACACAGCGACCACAGCAGCTTCGCGTGCCGCGGCGCGCCTGCGTTCGACCTGCTGCCGGTGGAGTGGGACTACCGCGCGTACACCTGGCACACGGGCCGCGACACGTACGACAAGCTGGTGATGGACGATGTGCGCTCCAACGCCGTCCTCCTCGCCATGCTCGCCTACCTCGCCGCCGAGGACCCGCAGCGCGTTCCCCGCGACCGCGCGTCCAACGCCGCCATGGCGCCCTGCACCAAGCCCGCCCGCAGCATGATCGAGTTCCTGGAATCCCTCCTCCAGTGAGGGGATTCCCGTAAACCGCAGCAGCGCCGAAACTTGTAGGGGTGCGATTCATCGCATCCGCAAACTTTCCGAGGCGAACCCGTCTCCGCCGGCAGACGGAAACCCACAGCAGCACGCATCGGGAGATGCACGGCGGGCGAGCGGCATCCACGCGGCGGAAAGGCTGGCCGACACGCAGGTCGGCCCCTACAGGATCCGGGCGGATTGTGCGATTGTTGGACGCTGTTCATCTCACGTCAGCCGTTCATCTGCCGTCTGCCGTTCATCGAATCTCAAGCCGTTCATCTACAGAGAGTTGAACCGCCGTTCATCTACCGAGGATGCGCGGCAGCACAGTCGAGAGCCGGCCCAAGGCTGGTGCGCGCCACCCGAGCACGGAGTTCGGCCCATGCAGTTCCGCTCGTTCCGCCTCGCCCTTCCCGTCGCCACCCTGGCCCTCGCGTCGCTCGCCGCACCGCTGCACGGGCAGGACGCGGTGGCGCGCGCCCAGCGCATCTACATGACGCGCCAGTATGCCGCCGCCCGCCGAGCGCTGGAGCCGTACGCGCGCAGCCACCCGAACGACGCGCGCGCGGCCTTCTGGATGGGCCGCACGTACCTGTCGCAGAAGAACGCCGACTCCGCGCTGGTGTGGCTGCAGAAGGCGGTGGAGCTGGACGCGAGGCCGTCGGACTACCACCTGCACCTGGGCAACGCGCTGGGGCTGAAGGGTTTGCAGAGCAACATGCTGCGCCAGGCCATCCTCGCCCGCCAGGCCAAGGCGGAGTTCGAGCGCGCCGTGGAGATCGCCCCGCGCAACGTCGACGCGCACCTGGGCCTGATGCGCTTCTACCTGCTGGCGCCCGGGATCCTGGGCGGCGACATGGACAAGGCGCTCGCGGAAGCGGGAGCCGTGAAGCGCGTGGACGCGTACGTGGGCGCCCTCGCCGCCGCGTCGGTGCAGAAGGCCCGAGGAGACGTGGCCGCCCTCACCGCCGAGTACGAGGCCGCGCTTCGCCGCTTCCCGGACAGCACGGCGCTCTACATCGGCCTGGGCAACACGTACGACGGCCAGAAGCGCTTCACCGACGAGGTCGCGCTGTACGAACGGTTCATCCGGCGCCGGCCGGACGTGATGGTGCCGTACTACCAGCTCGGCCGCATCGCCGCGGTCACCGGGCAGGGGCTGGACCGCGGGGCCGCCGCGCTCCAGCGCTATCTGCAATCCAAGCCCGTCGGCAGCGACCCGTCGCTGGCCGCCGCGCACTGGCGCCTGGGGATGGTCTACGCGCGCCAGGCCCGCCGCGACCAGGCACGCGCCGAGTACCGCGCCGCCCTCGCCATCGTCCCCAACTTCCCCGAAGCGCGCGCCTCCCTCGCCCAGGTCGGCGGCTGAGCGGGAAGGGACGGGAGATGCGCTCGGGAGATGCGGACCCGCCCATGCCCGCCCGCCGGCCGTGGACCTGAGGACGCTCTTCCGGCGCGAGCCGCAGCCGGAGCGCTGGGGCGCCACGCTCCCGCTGGAGATGCGGCAGGGCGCCGTCCGCCGCCTGGACGAGGCGGTGCGCGGCTGGTTCGCGCACTGGGAGGCGGTGCCCGGCCTGGACTACCATGCCGCGGTGGATGATTTCCGCCGCGATGCGCTCTCGGGAGATGGGCGGCGGGAGTTCGCGCTGGCGGCGCTGGCGTTCCTCGCGAAGCTGCGCAACGGGCACACGGGCTACGACGATGCGTGGGTGCACGAGCACCACGGCGCGCCATTGCCGTTCGGCCTGCGCCCGCTGGACGGCCGCTGGACCGTGACGTGGAGCCGCACGGACGGCCTCCGCCCGGGCGACGAGGTCCGCGAGATCGACGGCGAGCCGTTCGGGGAGTTCTACGGGCGGCACTCGCGCTTCATCCCGGCGTCGTGCGAGCGGGCGGCGCAGCGCCTACTCGCCGGCTTCGCGTTCCTCTTCCCGGAGCGCTTCACGCTCACCCTCGCCTGCGGCGGCGAGGTCCCGGTCGTCCGCCAGCGCCCGGCCGAGGACGCGCCCGCATCGTCCGTCTCGCCTGCTGCGTCGCCCGCGTCGAGCAGCCCCGACGACGCGGTGCCGCACCGGTGGATCGAGGAGGGGCGGGTGGGATACATGCGCATCCCCTCGTTCGACCAGCCGAAGTACCAGGAGCGCGCGCTGGATCTGCTCGCGGGGACCTTCCGCGGCGCACCGGTGCTCGTCGTGGACCTGCGCGGCAACGGCGGCGGCAACACGCCTTGGAAGCTGCGCAAGGCGCTGATGGGCGGCAGGCGCTTCCGCGACGCGATCCCCGGTCCGGACCTGGTCCCGCCGCCGCTCGCGGACCGCATCCTCGGCCCGGTCCTGGTCCGCACGGCGCGCGTGCCGCTCTTCCGCGGCGCACTGGTGATGCTGGCGGACGGCGGCACCGCATCGGCGGCGGAGGACCTGCTGATCCCGCTCAAGGACAGCGGCCGCGCCACGCTGGTGGGCGACACCACGTTCGGCTCCACCGGCCAGCCCCATTTCCTGAGCTTCGGCGACGGCATCACGGCCCGCATCGGCGCCCGCCGTGTCCGCTTCCCGGACGGCTCGCCCTTCGAAGGCGTCGGCATCGCCCCGCACGTCTTCGCCCGCGTCACGCCCGAGAGCCTGCGTGAAGCCCGCGACGTCGTCCTCCCCTGCGCCCTGGACCTCATCTCCGGCGGTCTCCCGGCCTGACCCGCTGCCGAGACCACGAGGAGCGGAAGACGATCATCGCCGGACGAGACGCTGCATCGGGGAGCGCATCGCAGGGCGATCGGCAGCATCGGTGGATGACCGGCATCGCGATGCCGCGGAAGAGCTTGGGTGTGATCCGGGGATGCGGAACACGCCGGTTGTCACCGGTGTTATTCTGTCGTATAATGTAAGCACACTCCCCAGCACACATCTCGGCGGTTCCCCGATCCTCCGCTCCCGATCCATCTGCCCGGGATCGCGCGGCGAGATGGAACCGCTCCGCCGCACCTTTCCGCATCTCCCGTCCGGCACGCACGCAACGCCTCCGCCCCCGCGTAGGCGCAGGAACGCAGTGACGCTGTCGCGGCACCGCGCCCGCATCTTCAGCCCGGTGCACCCCGCATGAGAACCGCCTCCCTCCTCGGCCTGGCCCTGGCCGCCGCCGCGCTCCCCGCGGCCGCGCAGACCGCATCTCCCGCGTCTCCGAACACATCCGCCGAGACCACGCGGAGCGCAGCGCGGACGCTGGCGCCCATCATCGTCACCGCGTGGCGCTTCGGGGCGGTGCCGGCCGGGGCGCAGTCGCTCTCTCGCGCGGAGTGGGCGAACGCGCCTCAGCCGGGCGAGGACGTGTTTCGCATGGTTGGGCGCCTTCCGGGTGTGACCGCCAGCGATCTGTCCAGCAAGTTCTACGTGCGCGGCGGCAGCAACGACGAGATGCTGGTGCGGCTGGACGGCCTGGAGCTGGTGGAGCCCTTCCACGTGAAGGAGTTCGAGGGCGGCGCGCTCTCCATCGTGGACATGGACGCGCTGGGCGGCGTGGACCTGCTCACCGGCGGCGCCACGGCCGAGTACGGCAACCGACTGACCGGCGTGTTCGACATGCGCACCGCCACGCCGCCGCGGTCCGGCGCCCGCACCGCCGTGGGCCTGTCGCTGACCAACGCCCGCTTCCTCTCGCAGGGCGGATGGGGCGCGGGCCGCGGGCAGTGGATGGTCTCCGCCCGGCGCGGCTACCTGGACCTGGTCCTGGGACGCGTGACGGACACGAACAACGGCGTGGACAAGATCGTCCCGCGCTACGGCGACGTGATGGGCAAGGTCACGTACCGCCTGGGCGCCTCCAACACGGTGAGCCTTCACGGCCTGTACGCGGGCGACCAGTTCCACGCACGCGACAACGACCTGCTGGCGGGCACCAGCTACGGAAACCGCTACCTGTGGGCGAACTGGTACGCCAGCTATCCCCAGGGAATCGAGGCGCACACCGTGGCATCGGCCGGCGACCTGGACTGGGACCGCGGCGGCACGTGGGACGGCGACCACGCGGGCGAGACCGCCAGCGACGTGCGTACGCTCTGGTTCGCGGGCGTGCGGCAGGACTGGACGTGGGCCGTGGCGGGGCCGTTCACCGCCAAGCTGGGCTGGGACTGGAAGCGCATGGCCGCGTCGTACGACTACGCCAACCAGCGCTCCGTGACGACGATCGACGCGGCGGGCAACATCCGCGTGACCCGCGACACGGTCGCCATCTCCGCCGACCCGCGGGGCACGCAGGCGGGCGCGTACCTGTCCGCGCAGGTGCGCCCGGTGCGCGCGCTCACGCTGGAGGCCGGGGCGCGCTACGACCGCGAGACGTGGACGGGCGACCGCACGTGGAGCCCGCGGCTGAACGCGGCGTGGGCGGTCGGGTCCGCGACGACGCTGCGGGCGGCGTGGGGCACCTTCTACCAGGCCCAGGCCATCCAGGGGCTTCAGGTGCAGGACGGCGTGGAGCAGTTCTTCCCCGCGGAGCGCGCGGAGCAGCGCCTGCTGGGTATTGAGCACACCGCCGCGGGAATCGACTTCCGCGCGGAGGCGTACGACCGCAAGCTGGGCAGCATCCGCCCGCGCTACGTGAACCTGGACCGCCGCCTGGACGTCTTCCCCGAGGTGACGGACGACCGTGCCCTCCTCAAGCCCGCCGAGGGCGATGCGCGCGGCGTGGAGCTGTTCGCGCAGCGCTCCGGCGACGCACCGTTCCGCTGGTACGCCAGCTATGCCCTGGCCCAGGTGCGCGACCGGTACGCCTCGGTGGGCTGGGTGCCCCGCGACGTGGACCAGCGCCACACGCTGCACCTGGGCGCGGCGTACGTACCCAACGCGCGCTGGCGGGTGAGCACGGCGTGGGAGTACCACTCCGGATGGCCCATCACGGCGCGCACGTTCACCAGCGGTACGGACCCGGTGACGGGGAAGGCGTGGCTGCGCACCGGCTTCGGGCCGCTGTACGGCGAACGGCTGCCCGCGTACCAGCGTCTGGATGCGCGCTTCACCCGCTCGTGGGACACGCGCCGGGGCCGCGGGTCGGCGTTCCTGGACGTGTTCAACCTCTACAACCACGACAACCGCCGCGCGTACAGCTACAGCTACAACGTCAGCTCCACCGGCGTGACCGTGAACCGCGAGGTCGAGAAGCTGCTCCCCATCTTCCCCAGCATCGGCTTCTCCTGGGAGTTCTGAACGGATCGCATCCGCCGGTGCATGATGAGAGGAGCGAGGCGCCGCCGACGCCTCGCTCCTTTTTGTTTCTGTTTCATTTCCGGATGCCGAAAGGGTGTCGCATGCTGAAGGGTGCCCCCTCCCCCGGCCCCTCCCCCGCAAGCGGGAGAGGGGAGAACTGCTTGTCGGGGCGTGTTTTGGCTCTATTCTCCATGGGGATGTGTCGCCACCGAATCGCGTGCAAGCTCACCCCGCCGTGGAACAGGCTCCCCTCCCCCAGGCAGTTTCTACCCATTACCCACAAGTGTGTCCTATACTGCCGCCGGGTAAACAAAGGGTATAGGGGCCAAGGAGGAGGGATGGGAGCGGAGTGGGTAGAGACGGAGATGGCAACGCTGGATCTGGGAGATCCGCGGCGGCATGCGCGGGTGAAGCGGATGATCGTGCGATTCTCGGAGAAGCCTGGAGCGTCGATCCCGAGGGCGAGCGGAAGCGCGGCGGACACGAAGGGAGCCTATCGCGCACTGGGGTCGGAGGAGATTGTGGCGGAAGAGATCCGGCTGGCGCATGCACGGGCGACGGAGGAGCGTTCGGGTGAGGTGAAGCGCGTGCTGGTGGTGCAGGACACTACTGCACTGAGCTTCAACACCCGTCCGGCCACGAGAGGGCTAGGACCGCTGACGAAGGCGGGCACACGCGGGTTGCTGGTGCATTCAGGGCTGGCACTCACGCCGGAGGGGCTGCCGCTGGGGATCGTGCACCAGCAGGTATGGGCGCGCGAGGAAGAGGAGCGGAAACGGCACACGCGGCGCAAGCGGCTGGTGGAGGAGAAAGAGAGTTTCCGGTGGCTGGAGATGGTGGACGCAGTCGAGTCGCTGCTGCCGAAGGATCTGGAGGTGTGGGTGGCGGGCGACCGCGAGGCGGACCTGTTCGAGCTGTTCGCGATGCAGCGGCGCGAGGGGCTGCAACTGGTTGTCCGCGCGGCGCACGACCGGAAGGTGAAGAGCGAGGAGGCGCAGTACCTTCTCGAAGCGGTAGAGCGCGCAGCGGTGCTGGGCGAGATGGATGTCGCAGTACCGCGCTCGCGCAAGCGGCAGGCGCGTACGGCCACGCTCCGGGTGCAGGCGTGCACGCTGAAGCTGGAGCCGCCTCGCAACCACCTGGGGCGGAAAGACCTTTCGCCCGTTCGGGTGAGCGTGGTGAGGGTGCGCGAAACGGGGACCACGCCCCAGGGCGAGGAGCCGGTCGAGTGGATGATCATCACCACGGTGCCGGTCAACACCCTCGCACGTGCGAGGGAAATCGTCGAGGCGTACGCGCAGCGGTGGAAGGTCGAGCGCTATCACTACGTGCTCAAGAGCGGCTGCCGGATCGAAGAGCTTCAGTTGGAGAGCGCGGACGGGATCGAACGGGCGCTGGCGATCTACACGATCGTCGCGTGGCGGCTGCTGTACATGGCCTACGTCGCGCGGATCGCACCGGAGCTGCCCTGCACCGCGGTGCTGGAAGAAGATGAGTGGCAGGCGCTCTTCGTGGTCGGCTCCAGGCGGCTCAAGCCCCTGCCCGAGACGGTGCCCACGGTTCGCGAGGCCGTGCGCATGATCGCCATGCTGGGCGGCTTTCTGGGGCGCAAGGGCGATGGCGAGCCCGGAATCCAGTCGATCTGGACGGGATTCCGCCGCCTCATGGACTTCACCCTCGCCCTCCAGCGCCTGCGCGCCTCACCCGCACTTGTGGGTAATGGGTAG
>DASRQW010000168.1 GCA_035696245.1 Longimicrobiaceae bacterium
CGACGACGGAGACGGACGCGCGCGCGGCGGCGCTGGCCGCGCTGGACCGGGCGCGCACGTCGGGCTTCGCCGAGCGGGGCGACTGGAAGGGCTTCTACACAGCCGTGTCCGAGGCGCTGCGCGGGTTCGCCGCGTCGCTGCGGCCGGACGATTGGGGCGCGGACCTCACGACGGCGGAGCTGGTGGAGAAGATGACGGAAGACGGCGCCGCGCCCGACGACGTGCGGACGCTGCACGGCGTGCTCTCCACCGCCGACCTGGCGAAGTTCGCCCGCCACCCGGTGACGCCGTCGCAGGCCACGGCCGACCTCGACGCCGCGCGGGCGTGGGTGCAGGGCTTCCATCCGCCCGTTCCTCCGCCATCGGCCGACGCAAATGCGGATGCTGATGCGGACGCGCGCGAGACGGCGGAGGTGGCGCAGTGAACGTGGAGCTTGCGCGGCCGTGGGCGCTCGCCCTGCTGCTGCTCGTCCCCGTCTGGCTCCTGCTCGCGCGGCGCGGGGACGGGCGCGGGCTCACGTTCGCGCGGGGCGCGGGCGTCGCCGGCCTGCGCAGGCGCGGGCGCGTGTGGCTGGGCGCGCTTCCGAACGCGCTGCGGGTGCTCGCGATCATCGCGCTGGTGATCGCGCTCGCGGGCCCGCGCACGGGCGAGACGGCGGTGGAGACGAGGTCCGAGGGCATCGCCATCATGCTCGCCATCGACATCTCGTCGTCCATGCTGTCGCAGGACTTCCGGCCCGCGAACCGGCTGGAGGTGGCGCGCCGCACGGTCAGCGACTTCGTGCGCGGGCGCCCGAACGACCGCATCGGCCTAGTCGCCTTCGCGGGCGAGGCGCTCACGCAGGTGCCCACGACCGTGGACTATCCCATCCTCCAGCGCTTCATCTCCGACCTGCGCGTGGGGCAGCTACAGGACGGGACGGCCATCGGGATGGGGCTGGCGACGGCGGTCAACCGGCTGCGGCGCGCGCCGGGGAAGAGCAAGGTCATCATCCTGATGAGCGACGGCGAAAACACCGACGGCACCGTGGATCCGCGCGACGCGGCAAAGGCGGCGGCGGCGTACGGCATCCGCGTCTACACCGTGGGCGTGGGCTCGGTGGGCAGCGCGATCACGCCCGTGGGTTACCTGCCCGGCGGCCGCGTGCGGTACGCGTACGTGCCGGTGCGCATCGACGAGCCGCTGATGCGCGACATCGCCCGCACCACCGGCGGCCGCTACTTCCGCGCGACCGACGCGGGCAAGCTGCGGCAGATCTACAGCGAGATCGACCGGCTAGTGAAGACGCCCGTCGATGTGAAACGCTATCTCCGCTTTCGCGAGCACTACCTGCCGTTCGTGCTCGCTGCCGCGGCGCTGCTCGTGGCGGAATGGCTGCTGCGCGGCTCGCGGTGGGGACGGGTGCCGTGAACTTCCCGATCTCGTTCTCGCGCCCGCTACTCCTCGCGCTCGCCGCCGCGCTGCCGCTGCTCGCGCTGCTGGCGATGGCGCTCTACGCCCGCCGCCGCCGCCGCGCCGCGGACGCAATCGGGGACGCGGACTTGGTGGTCCGCCTCACGGGCGAGGACCTGCGGCGTTTCCCCCGCCGCCGCGCGGCGCTGGTCGTGCTCGCCGCGGCCCTGCTGGGCTTCGCATCCGCCGGCCCGCGCTGGGGCAAGGGTACGGAGACGGAGGAGGGCGCGGCCGACGTGGTGCTCGTGCTGGACGCATCCAACTCCATGCTCGTGCGCGACGTGCAGCCCAACCGGCTGGAGCGCGAGCGGCATGTCGCCCGCGCGGTCCTGCGCGGAGTCGCGGGGCAGCGCGTGGGCCTCGTCGCCTTCGCCGGGCAGGGCTACATCCTCTCCCCCCTCACGTCGGACGTGAGCGCGCTGGAGCTGTACCTGGACGACCTCTCGCCAGAGATCGTGACGCAGAGCGGCACGTCGCTCTCCAGCGCGATTCTGCACGCGGCGCGGCTGCTGCGCGCGGGCGCCGAGCAGGGCGCGGCGGGGGCGGTGGTGGTCGTCTCGGACGGCGAGGCGCTGGAGGAGCGAGACGCGGTGATGGCGGCGGCACGCATCGCGGCGAGGATGGGCGTGGCGGTGCACACCGTGGGCGTCGGTACGGCTAACGGCGGCCCGGTGCCGGACGTGGACCTCATCTCCGGCCGCACGCTGGGGATGAAGCACGAGCCGGACGGCAGCGTCGCCATCTCCCGTCTCGACGACCGCCTGCTGCGCGAGGTGGCGTCCACCACGCACGGCCTCTATCTCACGGCACCTGCCGCGGGCGCCCCGCCGCAGCTCATCGCCGCGCTCCAGCATGCGCGCGGTAACGGCTCCGCGCGTTCGGGAGATGCGGACGCGCCCGGCGCGCCGGCAGACCGCTACTGGTGGTTCGTCGCCGCCGCCCTCGTCCTTCTCGCGCTCGATTCGATCCTGGAGATACGCGGCGGACGGCGCGGCAACGTTCGGGAGATGCGGTCCGAGCCGAGCGCCGCCCCGCCGCGCGCCCGCCGCATCCTCCGCCCCTCCGACGCGACGAACACGGGTATCGCGGACCGCGCGTCAGACCGCGCGGTCACCGCCGCCGCCGGCCACGGAGGTGCATCGTGAGCGGGCGCTGGGCTGCGTTCCTGGCCTTCCTCGGCCTCACGGGCGCGGGCGGCGTCGCGGCCGGCAACCGCCTCTACCGCGCCGGCGACTTCGTCCACGCCGAGGCGGAGTATCGCAAAGCGGCGGCGGAGGATACGGCGTCGGTCGTCGCGCGCTACGACCTGGGCACCGCGTTGGTGCGCCTGGCACGGTACGACGACGCGCGCACCGTCCTCGCCGCCGCGGCGGACGGCAAGCGGGGAGACGCGGAACTGCACCTGCGGGCCGCATACAACGCCGGCAACACCGACCTGGAGCCCTTCTTCCGCGACAGCGTGCTCGCCGGCCGCGACAGCATTCCCGAAGCGGAGCGCGAGCCCCGGCTGCGGCGCGCCATCCAGCGCTACAAGCAGGCGCTGCGCCTCGCCCCGGCCGACCTGGATGCCAAGTGGAACCTGGAGCTCGCCCAGCGCCTGCTCCAGCAGAAGGGCGGCGGCGGAGGGGGCGGCGGTGGCGGCGGCGGGGGAGGGCAGGGCGGCGACGATCAGGCCCCATCCGGCCAGGGCCCCACTCCCGCGCCCGGCGGCGAGGGCGGCGACTCGCCCAGCGTGAGCCACGAGGCCGCCGACCAGATCCTCGCGGGTGCCGAGCAGGCGGAGCGCCGCCTGGAGCGCGTGAAGCTGCGGAAGGGCCCCGCCGGCGCCCGCTCCGGCCGCGACTGGTGATCGCCGCATCCACGGATCACGCATGGGAGATCGCCAGTTTTTTCGGTGTACCGTGCGCTTTCGCAGCGAGCGGCGCGTTGACCTCCCCTTGCCCCGCTACGGCCGCCGGGGGTAAACTGGGGTTCGCTCCACCCCATCTCCCACCGACGAATCGCCCCCCGATTGCCCAGCATCTTCGGTCCGGCAGCACCGCGCAAGCTCTTTCTCCACATCGGTATCCTCGTCTTCTCGCTGCTCCCGCCGTCCGGGCGCTTCAAGGCCGCCGCCAGATTGTCCCGTGCTCTCGCGGCCCTGCTGGCTCGCATGGGCCACCGGCCGCAGCCGTACAGTCTGGACAGCCAGCGTGAGTTCACGCTGCTCCGTATGCTGCGACTCCTGAACCGCGAGGGCTTGGACTTCGGCCTGGAACCGCGCGTGGAAGGGCACGACCTCCTGCTCGACGGCGGGTGCCTCGTCCTCACCGGCCACAAGGACATGAACCTGCTGGCGCTGCGTTGGGCGGCGGAGCAGGGGCGTGAGACGCACCTGGTGATGGCGCACCATCCGCCGCAGCCAGGTTTCGTCAAGGGCATCCGCATGCCCAGCGGCGTCATCCTCGCCGACGGGCAGAGCCTGCTGCGCATCCGGCGGGCGGTGGCGCGGGGCGGCCTGGTGGCGCTCGCGGTGGACACGCGCGAGCCTCGCGGCGAGGCGCTGGAGCTGAGGGTGGAGGGCGGCAGCATCTTCATCTCCCGCACCATCATGCAGTTCGCGGAACGCACCGGCATTCGCGTCCTCTTCTGCGCTACCGACCTACAGCCGGACGGGAGCGTCACCCTGCGCATAGCCCAGCCCGCATCTGCCGACGCGGAGGGGATGCACCGCGAGTTCCGCGACTTCCTCGGCCACACGCTCCGCTCCCCGCTCACGTACGACCCCGAGACGCTACTGGAATCCGCCGCCACCGCGCTCCGCGCATGATGCGGGGACGATGAGGTAGATGGAAAGCGAGAGGCCGGGCGCCCGAAGGTGTCCGGCCTCTTTTTTCGTCTCGCGAATCTGGCAGAGCCTTGTCGAAGGAACGATCCAAGCACGGCTCGAGCGGTTTCGCTTCGGGGAGATGCCCCCTCCCCCGGCCCCTCCCCCGCAAGCGGGAGAGGGGAGAACTGCATGTGGGGGCGGGGTTTGCGTTGGTTTAGACGGTGGCCGGGCGGGGGCATCCAACGGCACACCCTACATCTCACGATTCGGCCGCATCTTCCGAGGTGCTTAACGCAGCCGCACGTATGGGGTCTGCGGCCAGTCGGTGACGACGATCTTCTGCTGCATCTTGCGACCGGCGACCTCGAGGGTGACGGTGTACTCGCCGGGGTCCACGCGGCGCAGGTCGCCGTTGTCCGTGGGGTCGCCCAGGCGGCGCGGGCGCGGCTTGTCGCGAGACAGGTCCCACGTCACGCGCTGGATGCCCGCGTAGCCGGGGCCGGTGAGGTGGCGTACGGCGTTGCCCTGCGCATCCGTGACGGTGAGGTCCACCGTGCCGGGCTGGGCATCCTTTAGCCAGTACGTGACCTGTGCGCCGCGCGGCGGGTTGGGCGCCACGAACGGATGGCTGCCGAAGCTGGGGTACGTGTCGACGTAGCGGTACTGGAGCGCGGGCGGCACCGGGAAGAGCTGCGCCTTGGCGCCGACGACCGAATCGGTGAGCGCCTCCAGCGCGGTCACGTTCACCGTCCACATCCCCCGCCCGTGCGTCGCCAGGACGAGGTCGCGCTGGCGGTTCGACATCCCGAACATCATCACCGGAACAGGCGGCAGGTTCTTGCCGAACCGGCGCCAGCCCCGCCCCGCGTCCAGCGTCACGTACGCGCCCGTGGCCGTGCCCACCCACACCAGCGACGGGTTGCGGGAGTCCTCGAACACCGTGAGGCTGCCCCCGTCCGCCGGAAGCCCTCTGCCGATGTCGGTCCAGCTCTGGCCGAAGTCCGTTGTGCGGTACACGTGCGGCGCGTAGTCGTCGCGGTGATGGCAGTCGTACGCCAGGTACGCCGTGCCGTCCGCGTGGTTCGACGGCGCGATGGACGAGACGAAGCACCGCGTGGGCGCCCCGCGCGGGAAGCGGCCGGTCACGTTCGTCCACGTGCGTGCGCCGTCACGCGAGACCCACACCAGGCCGTCGTCGCTGCCGGTCCACATCACGTCCGCGCGCCGCGGGCTCTCCGCGATGGCGAAGAGGGCGTGGTAGGCCGTGCTGCCCGTCTCCGGCTCCGGGCGGGTGCGGTCGGCGCGCGTCATGTCCGGGCCGACGACCTCCCAGTCCTCGCCGCGGTTGCGCATACGGATCAGGTGGTTCGATCCCAACCAGAGCACGCTCGTGTCGTGCTGCGAGAGGACAAGCGGCGCCGTCCATCCCCAGCGGAGCTCGTAACCGCTCAGCGCGCCCGCGTCCAGCGACACGGGCTGAAGGTCGTCGCGCTTGCCGGTGCGCAGGTCCACGCGCGAGACGGTGCCGAACTGGTACTCGGAGTAGACGGTGTACGGGTCGTGCGCGGGGACCTGCACCCACATCCCGTCGCCGCCGTTCACGGGATACCAGTCCGCGTCGGTGATGCCCAGCGTGTCGCGCGTGGCGCTGGGGCCGCACCACACACCGTTGTCCTGCAGCCCGCCGCACACGCGGTAGGGCACCTGCGAGCTGTCCACCGCCACCGTGTAGAACTGGCCGATGGGCATGGGCATGTGCTCCCACGCCTTGCCGTTGTCCCAGCTCACGTACACGCCGCCGTCGTTGCCCAGCACCAGGTGCTGCGGGTCCGCCGGGTCGATCCACAGCGCGTGGTTGTCCACGTGCACGCGGCTCAGCGAGTCCGGCTCGAAGCTGCGGCCGCCGTCCTTGCTCTCCAGCAGGGGCGACGCCGTCATCCACACGTGCTCCTTGTTCGTGGGGTCCACCCACGCGTCGTCGTAGTAGTAGTGCGGGTTCGCGGCCAGGTCGTTCACCTGCCGCCACGTCGCACCCGCGTCGTCGGACCGGAACATCCCCCCGAAGGGCGCCGCCCGCACGTCGCTGACCCCGCGGTCCACGGAGATCATGGCGTACACCGTCCGCGGGTCCTGCGGCGATACGGAGAGGCCGATCCGGCCCATCCGGTCCGTGGGCAGCCCGTTGCGCAGCCGCGGGTCGGTGAGGCGCGTCCACGTGCGCCCGCCGTCGGCCGTCTTCCAGATGCCGCTGCCGGCGCCCACGCCCTCCATGTGCGAGCCGCCCCACCGCAGCCGGTGCCACGACGCCGCGTACAGCACCTCCGGGTTCTGCGGGTCCATCTCCAGGTCCACGAAGCCGGTGGTGTCGTTCACGAACAGCACCTTGCTCCACGTCCGCCCCGCGTCGGTCGTCTTGTAGATGCCGCGGTCCGGGCCGGGGCCCCACAGGTGGCCGAGCGCGGCGACGTAGACGGTGTTCGGGTCGCGCGGGTGGATGACGACGCGGCCGATGGAGCGCGTGTTCGCCAGCCCCGCATGCCGCCACGTCTTCCCGCCGTCGTTCGACACGTGCACGCCGTTGCCCCAGAACTGCGAGCGCAGGCTGTTCTTCTCGCCCGTCCCCACCCACACGGTGTTGCTGTCGGACGCCGCCACCGCCACGTCGCCGATGCTGCTGGTGCCCAGCGAGTCGCCCACCGGTTGCCACGTCGTCCCCGCGTTGCTCGTCTTCCACAGTCCGCCGCCCGCGGTGCCCACGTAGATCGTCTTCCGGTACGTGCGCGGCACGGCGATGGACGTCACGCGGCCCGAGTACGCCGCCGGGCCCAGGTTGCGCAACGTGAAGCCGCGCACCGCCTGGCTGACCGGGTCCGTGGGGAGCTGCACCTGGCGCGCGGCGGCCGTGTCGCGCTGCTGCGCGCCCTGGCGCGACGTCTCGTGCAGTGCGCCCGCGGTGTCGCGCGGGGTGGCGCCGCCCTGCTGCGCGGCCACTGCCGGGGCGAGCGCAAGCATCGCCGCACCCGCGCAGAGGAAGCTTCGGAACGGTGTCATGTGTCGGATGCGATGGGGATTCGGAGGGCGGGGACGGCGTATAATGCCCGGCGGAGGGCCGGTTCACAACCTGTGCGGGGGCTGAGTGGTCAAGCGGAAGGCCTGCGTGGTTAGGCTGGACGGACGTCGTCCGGGTCCGGATCGTGGAGAAGGGAGTCGGGCTCTTCTTCGATCGCGCTCACCGCCTGTTGGGTGCGCCGCTCTTCCCAGCGCCGCCGAACCATCTCCAGCGCGGCGCCGATGCGGTCGCGAACGGACGGCCAGGACGAAGGCTGGAGCATGATCTCCAGCGCGCGCGAGGCGAGCGGGACCCTCGCCCCGCCGGCGTCGATTAGCGCCTGCTCCACGTCTGCGCCGAGGTCCAGCACCCGCTGCGGAAACGCGAGACGGAGCGTGCCGGGCCGCTGCTCGTGCGGCCCCAGCGCGACGATGTACCTCTGCGTGGGCCGGCCTTCTTCCGTCTGATCTGCCACGGCGTACGAGAAGAGCATCTTGTGCGGCCACACGTAAGCATTCCGCAGCGCGTTCTGTACGAAGACCGCAGTTTCCTCCAGGAAGGGGCCAACGCCCCGCTCCCGTGCGTACTCGCTCAGGTAACGGCGGTTGCTCTCCTTCGTACCGCCGACGCGTTCCTGCCGCTCCGACATCGGCTCGCTCTCCACCTGTTTGGCGAGCAGCAGGTCTCCACCGCACCGAAAGCCCTGGAAGGTGAGAAGCTCGATGCGGACGCCGGACCCGGCGAGGAAGTTCACCATTCGCAGAGTGCGTTCGTCGACGCCCAGGCCCACGAGTACCATGCGCGGGCGCTCGCTCAGCGGGCCGGAATCGCCCGGATGTTCCTGCGCGTACCACTCCGCGAAATCTGTGACCCGCGGAATGCCGAATCTGCCGGAGCTTTCTTCGATCCACCGGGCAAGGCGGTCCAAGTCCATCGCGGCGATATTCGACGCATAGTCGACCACCTGGGCCACGGCGTCGCGCGTGAGCACCCCGCGCTTCAGCTCGAACACCACCAGTCTTCCCTCGCCGTCCACGCCCAGCAGGTCCAGGGGGCCGCTCCCGGTCTCCAGCTGCCGGCCCACGAGCGAGAGCCCTTGCTCCAGCAGATCCGGCGAGCCGACGAGAACGTCTTCCAGCAGCCGCTCGGTCTCGCTGCTGTGCACCGGCTCCAGAGGCGCCGTGGAACCGCTGGAGCGTTCCACCTTCCAGATTCGGATTCTGCTCATCGTGCAGGCCGCCGGTCGGACGTGACGAGATGTGACGCATAGGAATCGGTAGCGTAGCGGGCGTGGAGCCGTCCGTCCAGCCCGCTTCGGTTCGCGGCGCGTTTCAGTTTCGGCGGGTAGAGCAAGAAACCTCCACCTGAACGGGCGGAGGTCGTTAGGTGTGGTGCCTTGCTCATCGTCCGGCGCAGATCCTTTAGATGCAGCGGATGTGAGATGCGGACGTGCCAGAAGCCGGGAGATGCGCGGCCTCTCAAATATCCCTGGCACCCTTCGCCTTCCACATCATGCGGGGGGCGAGGGCGGCGCCGAGGAGCGTCACCGGGAGGATTTGTAGCATCTGGAGGAGGAGGGCGACGCTGATGGCGGCTTCGCGCGGGAGGCCGAGACGGACGGCGACCACGGCGTAGATGAGCTGGAAGACGCCTACGCCACCGGGCGTGGTGCGCACCGCGAAGCCAAGGTTCGCCGCGAGCAGCACCGTCACCGTACCGCCGAGCGTGATGGGGAAGTGCAGCGCCATCGCTGCCAAGTGGTACGTCGCGAGCTGCAATCCCCACGCGACGAGCGAGAGCAGCAGCGCCCCCGCCAGCGCACCGGGCGATGCCGCGTGCGTCATGCTCGCCACCGTGCGCACGATGAAGGCGCGGACGCGGAGCGTGAGCCCCGCGTCCGCCGCGAGCTCCGCCGCCTCCGCGGGAGCCTGCCGGCGGGCGACGAGGAGAAGGAGCAGCATCAGCGCGGCGAGGACGCCGATGGCCGGGAGCCGCCAGCGCGCCAGCATCGGCGGCACGTCCACGAAGGCGGCGGCGCCCACCAGGAGCAGGACGAAGCCGATCACGTCGAAGCTGCGTTCCAGCGCGAGACCCGCGAGCACGTCCGCCGCGGGGACGCTCTCCGAGCGGGCGACGAACACGACGCGCGCCGCCTCGCCCGCGTTGGCGGGGAGGACGTTGTTGAGGCCGGAGCCCGCGACCGTCGCCCGCAGCACCACGCCGAGCGACGACACGCCCCCCCGCCGCAGGAAGAGCCACCAGCGCACGCCCTTCGCCAGCAGCGACACGAGGTTCACCGCCGTCGCCGCCAGCAGCAGCGGCACCGACGCGCTCCGCATCGCCCGTCCCACCGCCGGCCAGTCCACGCCGCGCGCGAACACCGCGAGCAGAGCGGCGATGGCGAGCAGGACTCCCCACCGCAGCGCCTTCCCGAGCCTGGGCGTCATCGAACCGGAAGCGTCTCGAACGTGTAGCCGTGATCGACCAGGCCGCGAATGATGTGCGGCAGCGCCTCCGCCGTCTGCATGCGGTCGCCGGCCGGGTCGCGTCCGTCGCCGTCGTGCAGCAGGACGATGGAGCCGGGCCGCACGCCGTCCATCGTCCGCCGCACGATCTCGTCCGCGCCCGGGCGGGCGGAGTCCCACACGCCCAGGCTCCAGCCCACCGTCCGCTGGCCGAGCGAGCGGGCGATGGGCGTCACCCACGGGCTGCGGAAGCCGTGCGGCGCGCGGAAGTGTCGCGGCCGCACCCCCGCGGCGTCCCCGACCGCGCGCGTCCCCATCTCCAGGTCGCGCCGTACGAACGCGGGCGGCTTCCGGTGCAGCTTGAGGTGGTGCCAGCCGTGGTTGCCGATCTGGTGCCCCTCGTCCGCCACACGGCGGACGAGATGCGGCCAGCGCTCCGCGTGCCGGCCGAGGACGAAGAACGTCGCCCGCACGCCTTCTTCCGCCAGCACGTCCAGGATTCGCGGCGTCGCTTCCGGGTTCGGCCCGTCGTCGAAGGTGAGCGCAACGCGACGCCCGCCCCCCGGCAGCCGCCCGAGCGCGGCGCCGAAGAGCGGGCTGTTGCGGTGCAGCGCGCCGTGCACGACGGCGCCCGCCGCGAGAACGCCGCAGCCGAGCGCCAGGGCGGTGCGCGCGCTCACGCGGCGATCGTCAGGCGGCCCAGCACGTCCAGGTAGATGTCGCTCACCGTGTCGGCCACGCGACTCCAGCTGTAGTCCAGCGCCCGCGCGCGGCCGGTGGCCCCCAGCCGCTCGCGCAGCGCCTCGTCGTCCAGCAGCTCCACCAGCGCGTCCGCCAGCGCGCCGTCGTCGCCGCAGGGCACCATGCGCGCCTCGCGGCCGTCCGCCACCACGTCGCGGAAGCCGGGGATGTCGGAGCAGACGACCGGCGTAGCGCACGCCATCGCCTCCAGCAGCGTGATGCCGAACGATGCCTTGGTGGTCGGGCAGGCATAGACGGCGCTGCCGGCGTAGAAGCCCGGCCGCCCCTCCAGCACCGGGCCCACGAAGCGGATGCCGGGGTCGCCCGCCGCAAGCTGCTGGTAGTGCCGGCGCAGGGGTCCGTCGCCCACGATGACGAGCTGCGCCGGCCGGTTCCGCCCCCGCACCTTCC
>DASRQW010000169.1 GCA_035696245.1 Longimicrobiaceae bacterium
ATCGACATGCTGGACAACGCGATCGCCGCGTGCCCGGACGACGTGTGGGGCGACCGCGCCGCGCAGCCGGAGTTCTGGTACCTGGCCTATCACACGCTCTTCTTCCTCGACCTGTACGTGAGCGGCACGCTGAAGGGCTTCGCCCCGCCAGCGCCGTTCAACATGGACGAGATCGACCCGGCGGGCGTGCTGCCGGAACGCGTGTACACCCGCCAGGAGATGCGCACGTACCTGGCGCACGGCCGCCGGAAATGCCGCGCGGCCATCGAAGCGCTGACGGACGAGCGCTCGGTCGTGCTGAGCGACTTCGACTGGCTGAAGCTCCCGTACGCTGAGCTGCTGCTGGACAACCTGCGCCACGTGCAGCACCACACCGCGCAGATGCACCTGATCCTCCGCCAGCGCACCGGCTCGGCGCCCCGGTGGATCAGCACCCTCAAGCCGGACGCACCGGGCGAATGATCGGGAGATGCACGGCCGCCCATCATCCGCCTCGCATCCCCCCGCTGCGACGACCATCGGGAGGTTGCAGATGATGCGTGAGCGTCCATCGATGCGAGGCGGGATGGCATCTCCACGGTTCGCGCGCATCGTCCGCGCACGCGTGAGGAGGTAGCGTGCACACGACCGCCCGCGACCGCGCCGCCGCCGATGCGCGCGCATCCGACCGCGCCGCGCTCGAGGCCGCGCGAGCCGTCGCGGAGCCGCTGGACCGCTCGAAGGCGCTCTCCCGCGTCGCTTTCCACGGCGGTGCGGAGGACTTCGACGCGGTGATCGACGAGGCCATCGCCGCCGCGTGGGAGGCGGAGGAGCCCTTCCGAACCGTCACCGCGCTCGCCTGGGCCGTCCGCGCCCTGCTCGAATGGGACGAGCGCGACGACGCAACGGAAGTCGTAGACGCCGCTCTGGACGAGGCGGCGACGGAGCCGAACGGGCTGGATCGCCTGGAATCCCTCTTCGTCCTGTGGGAAGCCGTGCTCCCGTTCGATGCCGAGCTTCGCGATCGCGTGCTGCCGCACCTCGTCCGCGCCGCGCACGAGTCGGACAGCTGGCGCGGCGCCCACCGCCTGCGCTCTGCCGTCGCCTCTCTCGGGGCGCACGACCGCTCCGCCGCCGAGCGGCTGCTGGCCGAGGTGCCCGACGGGAAGTACCGCCGCGCGGCGCAGCGCGACCTCGACGAATGCGTGCATCCGGCCGGCTGGTGGTTCTTCGACCCGCGACGCTGAACCCGGCGGCGCGATCCTTCCGTGGGACCGCGCCGTTGAGATTGGATCGCGACGCGGCGTGCCGGAATCGGCCGGCCGTGTCGAGACACCCGATCGACCGAACAAGCTGATGGATCCGAGCGGGGCGCGTCCCGTCGCCCCGCATCTACATGGCAGACCACGGAGGACGCGATGGCGGAAGACTGGCAGGCGAACCTGGTTAGCTCCGACGACGGCATCGGCGAGATCTTCCGCGAGACGAAGCGCATCGCCGTGCTCGGCATCAAGACCGAGGCGCAGAGCGGCCAGGCGGCGTTCTACGTGCCCGACTACCTGAAGCGCGCCGGCTACGAGGTGATCCCCGTGCCGGTCTACTACCCCGAGGCGACGGAGATCCTGGGCGCGAAGGTCTACCGCAAGGTGGCCGACATCCCCGGCGGCGTGGACATGGTCAACGTGTTCCGCCGCCCGCAGGACGTGCCGCCGCACGTGGACGACATCATCGCCGCGAAGCCCAAGGCGGTGTGGATGCAGAGCGGCATCCGCAACGACGAGGCGGCCCGGCGGCTGGCCGAGGCGGGCATCAAGGTCGTGCAGGACCGCTGCGCCATGGTGGAGCACCGCCGCCACGCCCGCTGAGCGGCGCGTGTAAGGCATCTCCCCACGAAGCGTAGGCGGCTGTATTACGCGAATCTGCCGCTGTCTGAGAAGCGTTCTCAGCGGCGGCAGAACGGCGCAGGAGCGCGTATATTCGGCGCCTCACAACGAACGGTAGCATCGGCAAAGGCTTGCGCGCCCGTGACACGGTCGCGCGCCCGCGGGGACGGGGTTCCGCCATTGCCGAGCGCCGGGGCGCGTGTTATATGGGTGCACGCCGGGTCCCCACCGGCGGCAGGGCAGGCAGACGGGCAGGTATCGGTGGCAGGCGGCTGCACGGGACAGGGCGGGGCGGTGCGACAGGCGCCCCCGCGCCCTCTCGTGCGGCAAGCGCATTCTCCGCTCAGGCAGACCATGACCAGAGTCCTAACCATTGTCGGGATCGTGCTCCTCGCCGCGGGCGCGTCGTCTTGCCGCCCGTACTCGGCGGGCGAGGACGACGGGCCGCAGCAGCCCATCGCGTTCTACCACAAGGTCCACGCTGGCGACAACAAGATCGACTGCCAGTACTGCCACTACACGGCGGACCGTTCGGTAGACGCGGGCATCCCCAGCGTGCAGCTGTGCGTGGGGTGCCACGTGCCCGGCAGCAGCGCCCCGTCGGCGGTGCGCTCGCAGGCGGCGCTGGCCTTCCCCACGGCGGCCCGCGACACCACGTGGCACAACGAGGCGCAGAAGCTGGTGGACTTCTGGCGGCGCGGCGAGCCCATCCCGTGGGTGCGCATCCACAAGATCCCCGACCATGCCAAGTTCCCGCACTACATGCACGTGAACGCCGGCCTCAAGTGCCAGACGTGCCACGGGCCGGTGGAGGGGATGCGCAAGGTCTACCAGTTCTCGTCGCTGCGCATGGGCTGGTGCATCGACTGCCACCGCGGAGACCGGCAGCTCTCGGCCGGCGAAGAGGCGGCGGTGCAGAAGAACTCGTCGTACATCCGCCGCCTTCGCACGCTGGCGGCGCAGGGCAACGACCTGCGCGGCCACGCCGCCATTCGCCCCAAGCAGCGCGCGTCGATCGACTGCGTGGCCTGCCACTACTAGCGGAAGATGTCCAGGATGAGTCGCTACGGCGCACGCGGAGCGGGCCGGGCTGCCGGCCCCCGCACGGCGCGTTACGCAGCAAGGAGCCAGAATGTCTGACGGAATGAAGAGGCGCGACTTCCTCAAGGTCCTGGGCGTCACCGGGGCCGGGGCGGCCACGGTGGGGTGCTCGTCGGGCGCGGCGGGGAAGGGCGCGGAGAAGCTGCTGCCGTACGTGATCCCCAGCGAGGACATCGTGCCGGGGATGCCCACTTACTACGCCAGCACCTGCCGCGAGTGCCCGGCCGGCTGCGGCATCCAGGTGGAGACGCACGAGGGCCGCGTCACCAAGGTGGAGGGCACGCCGGACCACCCCGTCTCGCACGGAAACCTGTGCCTTCGCGGCCAGGCGTCGGTGCAAGGCCTCTACCACCCGGACCGCTTTCGCGGCCCCACGGTGGCCGAGGAGACGGGCCTGCCCGCGCGCGACGTGAGCTGGCAGTACGCCGAGCAGTCGCTGGCCGGCCGCATCCGGGCCGCGGGCGCGGGGCGCACCGTGCTGCTCACCAGCGGCTACGGGCCCACCATGTCCCGCCTGGCCGACGCCTTCGCGGGCGCCATCGGCGCGCGGCGGGTGGACTACTCGCCGATGGACCAGGCGCCGCGCGGCCTCAACTTCGCCGACACCGACGTCCTGGTCGCCTTCGGGGCCGACTTCCTGGAGACGTGGGGCTCGCCGGTGGACTACGCGTGGCAGTTCAAGCAGATGCACGCGTACCGCGCCGGCCACCGCGGCAAGTTCGTGTGGGTCGGCCCGCACCGGCCGCTCACCGGCATCAACGCCGACCAGTGGATCGCCCCCAAGCCGGGCACCGAGGCGCTGATCGCCCTCGCCATGTCCGGCGGCGTCTCCGCCGCCGAGGCCGCGCAGCAGACGGGCGTGGACCAGAAGACCATAGAGACGCTCTCGGCCGAGTTCCGCGCCGGCAAGGGCTACGCGCTGGGGCCGGGCGCCGCCATCGCCGGGAAGAACGCCTCCGCCCTCCAGGCCGCGGTCGACCGCCTGAACGGCGGCGCTTCCGCCGCGCCGGTGGCCGACGCGCGCCCGCTGCAGCAGCTGGTGCAGCAGATGAAGGCCGGCCAGGTGCAGGTGCTGATCATCGACGGGATGAACCCCGCGTACAGCCTGCCCGGCTCGCTGGGCTTCGCCGAGGCGCTGGCGAAGGTGCCCACGCGCGTGTCGCTCTCGCCCTTCCCGGACGAGACGTCGGCGCTGTGCAACTTCATCCTGCCCGGCAGCCACTTCCTGGAGTCGTGGGACGACTACGTGCCGCGCCCGGGCGTGTTCGACCTGGTGCAGCAGGCCATGCGCCCGGTGTTCAACACCAAGCAGAGCGGCGACGTCCTCCTCTCCCTCGCGCAGCAGCTGAACCTGCCCACGGTGGGCGGCGGCGCGCCGAGCTACTACGAGTACCTGCGCGCCGGCTGGGCCGGCATCGCGGGCGGCACCGCCTGGCGCGACGCGGTCCGCCGCGGCGGCGTCTATCCGACGACGGGCGGCGGCACCGGCGCCTTCGGCTTCCTCCCGCTCGCCGCCCGCACGGCCACGGCCGCTCCGGCCGCCGCGCCGGCGCCCGCCACGGTGGGCATGCCCGCTCCGGCTCCCGCGACCGGCCCCGGCGGCAACGCGACGTACCAGGCCGCGGCCTTCGAAGGTGACGCGAACGGCTACCACCTGGTCGTCTACCCGTCGCACCGCTTCTACGACGGCCGCAACGCCAACCGGCCCTGGCTGCTGGAGCTGCCGGACCCGGTGACCAAGGTGTCGTGGGACTCGTGGGTCGAGATCCACCCGGCTACGGCGAAGAAGCTGGGCATCCGCCAGGGCGACGCGCTGGAGGTGAAGTCGCCCTACGGCACGCTGACCGCGCGCGCCTACCCGTACCCCGGCGTGCGCCAGGACACCGTCGCCATCCAGATGGGCCTGGGCCACAAGGAGTTCGGCCGCTTCACCAAGGACCGCGGGGTGAACCCCAACGTCCTCCTGGGCAACGCGGTGGACCCGGCGACCGGCGCGCCTGCCCCGTACGGGGTGATGGTTACGCTGCGGCCCACGGGCGTGAGCAACGACACGCACACCCCCGGCCTCTTCATGGTGCCCACGGGCATCTACGAGCAGGGCCAGAAGGTGCAGCACGACCGCGAGCTGGGGCAGGCCATCGGCCTGGCCGACCTGATCGCGCTGGACCACACGGGCAAGGGCGTGGTGCCCGGCGCCGAGGAGCACATCGAGGAGCTGAAGGGCGACGGCGGCTTCACGCCGGTCAAGCGTACGACGGACCCCGCCAGCTACCCCGGCCCCGGCACCGAGTACGGCCAGTACATCGCCGGCGAGACCCGCTGGGCGATGGCCATCGACCTGCAGCGCTGCACCGGCTGCTCGGCCTGCGTGGTCGCCTGCTCGGCCGAGAACAACATCCCCGTGGTGGGGCCCACCGAGATGCGCCGCGGCCGCGAGATCAGCTGGCTGCGCATCGAGCGCTACTTCTCGGCCGGCCAGGACCTGGAGGACGCCGAGTCCGAGACGGCCACCGACGACGTGCGCTTCGTGCCCATGCTCTGCCAGCAGTGCGGCAACGCGCCGTGCGAGCCGGTGTGCCCGGTGTACGCGGCGTACCACACGCCCGACGGCCTCAACGGCCAGGTCTACAACCGCTGCGTGGGCACGCGCTACTGCGCGAACAACTGCCCGTACAAGGTGCGCTTCTTCAACTGGCTCACCTACGAGTTCGCCGAGCCGCTCAACTGGCAGCTGAACCCGGACGTGACGGTGCGCGAGAAGGGCGTCATGGAGAAGTGCACCTTCTGCGTGCAGCGCATCCACGAGGCCGAGCGCAACGCGGCGGTGGCCGGGCGCGAGCCGCGCGACGGCGAGGTGGTGCCGGCGTGCGTGCAGACCTGCCCCACCGAGGTCTTCGTCTTCGGCAACATCCAGGACCCGAACAGCGCGGTGGCGCAGGCAGCCGCCTCCAACCGCAGCTACCGCGCGCTGGGCGAGCTGAACACCCAGCCGGGAATCGTCTACCTGAAGAAGGTGACGCTGAACAGGCCTGCCAACGGCGAGGCCGGCGACGAGAAGCCGGCCCCGTTCGGCGGCACCGAGCACACGCCGCAGGAGGCCCGCTGATGGAAACCGTGACGCGCTCCGTCTTCCACCCCGAGATCGCGGGGTACGCGGACGTCAACGCCGACGCAAACCGGCTCCTCACCAAGCCCGGCAAGGGCTACCTGGCCCTGCTGGGCATGGCCATCGGCATGGTGGGGCTGATGGTCATCGCCGAGCTGCACAACATCCTGTACGGCCTGGGCATGTCGGGCCTCACCAACCCGGTGGGCTGGGGCGTGTACATCACGACCTTCGTCTTCTGGGTCGGCATCGGCCACGCCGGCACGCTGATCTCGGCGATCCTCTTCCTGTTCCGCGCGCCGTGGCGGCAGTCGATCTACCGTTTCGCCGAGGCGATGACGGTGTTCGCGGTGCTCACGGCGGGCCTCTTCCCGATCATCCACATCGGGCGGCCCTGGTTCTTCTACTGGCTGCTGCCGCTGCCCAGCCAGCGCCACATCTGGCCGAACTTCCGCAGCCCGCTGCTGTGGGACGTGTTCGCGGTGACCACGTACCTCACCGTGTCGTCGGTCTTCTTCTTCATCGGCCTGATCCCCGACATCGCCGCCGCGCGCGACACGGCCACGGTTCCGTGGCGGAAGAAGGCGTACACGGCGCTGGCGCTGGGGTGGCGCGGCACCGACCGCGAGTGGCGCCACTTCACCCGCGCGTACCTCTTCCTGGCCGCGCTGGCCACGCCGCTGGTGCTCTCGGTGCACTCGGTGGTGTCGTGGGACTTCGCCGTCTCCATCGTTCCCGGCTGGCACACCACCATCTTCGCCCCGTACTTCGTGGCGGGCGCCATCCTCTCGGGCGTGGCGATGGTGGTCACGCTGATGGTGCCGGTGGGCCGCGTGTTCCGGCTGGAGCGCTACTTCACGCTCACGCACTACGACCGCCTGGCCAAGCTGCTCCTGCTGACCAGCTGCATCGTGGGCTATGCGTACGGCATGGAGTACTTCATGGCGTGGTACTCGGGCGAGCTGTTCGAGCGCGGCGTGTTCTGGGACCGCGTGACGGGCCAGTACGGGTGGGCGGGGTGGTCGATGATTACCTTCAACGCCATCATCCCGCAGCTGCTGTGGATGAAGAAGATCCGGCACAACCTGAACGCGTTCTTCATTATCTCGATCTTCGTGAACATCGGGATGTGGTACGAGCGCTTCGTGATCATCGTGCCGTCGCTGGCGCACAGCTACGAGCCGTGGAAGTGGACGAACTACCACATGACGTGGGTCGAGGCGTTCATCCTGATGGGCAGCTTCGGCTGGTTCTTCATGTGGTTCCTGCTCTTCCTGCGCTTCCTGCCGGGCCTCTCGATCGCCGAGATCAAGGAGGTGCTGCCGCCGCCGCTGAAGCACCACCACCCGGCGGCGCACACGGCGAAGGGCGGCGCGGGCCAGCTGGCCGAGGAGCTTCCCGCGGGCTACAAGGAGTACGAGCGCAGATGAGCAAGCTACGCACGGGCGTGCTGGGCGTCTTCGCCCACCTGGACACCGCCACCGACGCCATCCGCCGGCTGCGGGCCGACGGATACACCGTCACCACGTACTCGCCCACGCCCCGCCACGAGCTGGAGGAGGCGCTGGGCACGCCGGACTCGCCGGTGCGCGTCTTCACCCTCACGGGCGCCTTCACGGGCACCGCGGCGGGCGCGGCGCTGGCGATCTGGACCTCGATCGACTGGCCGCTGATCGTGGGCGGCAAGGAGATCGTGGCGCTGCCGGCCTTCAGCGTGATCATGTTCGAGCTCACGATCCTGCTGGGCGCGCTCAGCACGGTGGCGGGCCTCTTCCTGGCGGGCCGGCTGCCGCACCTAGGCCCCCCCGAGGCACCCCTGTACCACCCCTCGTTCACCGCCGGCCACTTCGGGGTCTTCGCGCACGCCCCGCGCGAGCGCTACGACGCGGTGCAGCGCATCATGACGGAGAGCGGCTCCGAGGAGGTTCTCGTTGACAAGCGATAAGAGGGGCGCCGCCCGCGCGGCGGCCCCGCTGCTGGGCCTGGCCCTGGGCGCGCTGGCGCTGGCCGCCTGCACCGACTGGGCGGGCTACGACCTGGACAAGGCGTACGACGCGGTGCCGCAGCTGTCCACCATGCGCAACAGCGTGGTCCCCGACCCGTACGCCATGCCGCGCGCGGCGCCGGAGCACTCGGTGCCGTCGGAGAGCCCGGCCGGCGACGTGCCCGCGCACTTCACGCAGGCCCAGCTGGACTCGGCCGCGGCCACGCTGCGCAACCCGCTCCCCGCCTCGGCCCAGGTGCTGGCGCGGGGCAAGCTGAAGTTCGAGCAGAACTGCGCCGCCTGCCACGGCCCCGCCGGCCGCGGCGACGGGCCGGTGGTCACGGGCGCCGGCAAGTTCCCGTACGCCCCCTCGCTGGTGGCGGGCACGGCGCTGCAGCGCTCGGACGGCTACATCTACGGCATCATCGCCGTGGGCCGCGGCTTCATGCCGCCGTACGGCGAGCGCGTGCGCCACGAGGACCGCTGGGCCATCGTGAGCTACGTGCGCACGCTCCAGGGCTCGCGCGCCAACCCGCAGACGCCCAACCCGGGGCCCAGCGCGCCGGGCGCGGCCGCGGCGGCGCAGGCCGGCGCGCCCACCACGCCCGCCACGGCCACGCAGCCGCCCGCCCCCGCGGGCACCCCCACGACGACCTCTCCCGCCGGCGGCACGCCCGGCGGGCAGGGACCGCGCTGATCCGCACGGGAAGACGACAACGATGGCAGCTCATTCTTCGGCGGTCCCCGACCATGTCCCGTTCCGGACGCTCCCGCGCTCCGGCACGGCGCTGATCGTCTCGGCCGTGCTGGTGCTCCTGGGCCTGGCGGCGCTCCTCCTCTTCCGCGACAGCCCGGGCGACCCGGGGCGCGCGTGGCGGGCGGTGCAGTTCAACTGGCTCTTCTGGGCCTCGCTCGCGCAGGGCATGGTGATGTTCGCCGTGGCCCTGCACCTGACCAACGCCCGCTGGGCCTGGTCGGTGCGGCGCTTCGCGCTGGGCGGGGTTGCCTTCCTGCCGGTGGCCTGGCTGCTGCTGGGCGTGGTGTTCCTGGGCCACGAGGCGTACTTCGGCGAGTGGCTGCACTCGCACGGCGACCACGTCATCGAGGCCAAGCGCGCCTGGCTCAGCCTGCCGGGCATGATCGCCCGCGACTACGTGGGCATCACCATCCTCTTCGGGCTCAGCATCCGCTTCGCGTACCTGGCGCTGCGCCCGGACGTGTACGGCGCCGGCCGCGACGACGCCGAGCGCGCCCGCTACGCCCGCCTCACCGGCGGATGGCGCGGGGTGGAGGAAGAGGCGCACCGCTCCGTGGGCCAGATGAACGTGACCGGCGTGGTGACCGCGCTCGTCTTCTCCCTGGTGTGGGGGATGATCGGCATCGACCTGGCCATGTCGATGATGCCGCACTGGTACAGCACCATGTTCCCGGTCGCGTTCTTCATCGCCGCGTTCCACGCGGGCATCGCCGCCACCACCATCGCCGTGGTGCTGCTGCGTCCGCGGCTGCGGTTGGAGCAGTTCATCACCACCTCGCAGTTCCACGACCTGGGCAAGCTGGTGTTCGCCTTCGCGGTGTTCTGGATGTACCTGAACTGGTCGCAGTACGTGGTGATCTGGTACGGCATCCTCCCGCACGAGCAGGTGTGGTTCGCCCGCCGGTTCGACGCGCCCTTCACCGGGTTCGCCAAGGCGGTGCCGATGCTCATCTTCGTGATCCCGTTCCTGGGGCTGCTGAGCCGTCCGCCCAAGAAGGTGCCGGCGATCCTGGCGGTGTTCTGCGGCGTGATCCTGGTGGGCAACTGGCTGGAGCGCTTCATGATCACCACGCCCTCGGTATACGAGGGCAGCACCCTCCCGTTCGGGCTGCTGGAGATCGGAGTCGGCCTCGGCTTCCTGGGCCTCTTCATCTTCTGCTACACCTGGTTCATGCGCAGCTTCCCGGCGCTGCCGTCGCCGGCGTTCCTCAACGCCCACGGCGCCGCCACCATCGAGATCCCCGTCGGCGACACCGCCGCGGCTCGCTAGGTTTCGGGAGATGCACGGCGGCCCGATGCCGCCGCATCGGACGGGTATGACGTGATGCAGACGACCGGGCCCGCATCTCCAGCCGGAGACGCGGGCCCGGTTCGCTTTTCGATAGATGCGAGACGGGCGATGGCCGATGGGGTTGATCGACGTTGGCGCTGGCGATCAAGGGCGAAGTATCCGGATATCGCCTCGTCACCATTCGGTGGCCGACGGGCATCGTGTGAAGGAGAGGTCTCGCGTCGCGTCACCCCGGCGCGTAGACCCACATCGCCCGGATGCATTGTACGCGGTGTCCGCCGAACTCGCAGCCGCCGGCACGCCCACACCAGCGACACGCGCCATCCACCCGCACGCGACACCGAGGCTCCCCTCTCCCAGGCGGTTTTGGGAGAGGGGCTGGGGGAGAGGGCCTGGTTGAACCCTCGTCGAGCGAACGGGGTTCTACGGAGGTCCCGCCGCCGGGTGGCGCGGGCGTTGCAACCCCGGCCGCCGCCGCCGCGCCACGAGGGCGCGGCCCGGCCGCCGAACCGAAGGACCGAGGAAGATGCCGCACCCTTTCGCCTTTCCGTCGCCGCGCTCCCTTGCCGCGGCGCTGATGATCCTGGCCTCGGCCGCGTGCGCCGGGGGCCGCCCCGCCGCGGTCGAGGAGCCCGCGCCCGCCCCGCCGCCGCCGGACCAGCCGGTGCACGCGGACCGCCGCTACGTCGTGGTGGACGTGGACGTGAACGAGCTCCGCTTCATGGACGGCGACCGCGTGCTGTGGCGCGCGCCGGTGGGCACGGGCACGGGCTTCCGCCTGCGCTCCGACAGCTCCGAGTGGCACTTCACCACCCCCAGCGGCGTGATGTACGTGCAGTTCAAGGAGCTGGACCCCACCTGGGAGATGCCGGACTGGTACTTCATCGAGAACCACCTGCCGGTGCCGCCCCCGAACTCGCCGCGGCGCAGGGAGCCGGGCGGGCTGGGCGCGGCGGCGGTGTACCTGGGCAGCGAGATCGCCATCCACGGCACCGACAAGCCCGAGCTGCTGGGCAAGCGCGTCTCGCACGGCTGCATCCGCCTGTCCAACACCAACGCGCTGCGCCTGTACCACGACGTGCAGATCGGCACGCCCATCCTCATCCAGGGCACGGCGGGGGTGCTGGAGGAGAGCATGCCCGACAGCGCCGCGCGCTTCACCCGCTCGCACAAGCCGCCGCCGCCCAAGTGGTCCAACCCGCGCCGCCGGCTCACCACCACCGCGCTGCTCGCGCGCCTGGACCGCGACCTAGTCGCCCCCGACACGTCGGCGCAGTGGGTGCTCTCGGCCAGCGAGCTGATCTCGCGCGGCATCAAGGACGACTCCATCGCGCTCCGCGGCATCCTCGCCCGCGCGCCGCGCCCCACGCTGGAGAGCCGGCGGCGCGAGTACGGGGCCTTCCTGGCCGACGTCTTCTCGCGCGGGCCGCTGCGGGCCGCCGTCTCGCTCTCCAAGATCCCCGCCGACGCGCGCGAAGCGGCGGCGCAGGAGATCGTGGACGCCACGATGGGCCTCTACCACGGCTCGCTCACCGCGCCCACCGCGCCGTGGCCCACCAAGCGGGTACCGAAGTGGCGCCTGGGCCCCCTGGGCCAGAGCAGCTGGACCGCGCTCGCCCAGGCCGAGGAGCGCTACCGGTCGATGCACGGCCTGGCCGCCGCCTCGCCCGCCGGAGCGGCGGCGCGATGAGCGTGCGCGGATCGGCGCCGCCGCACGCGCCCGAGGGAGTCTCGGAACCGGGGATGGTGGACGGGGAGATGCTGGGCAGGCAGGACCTGCACTTGCACACCGACATGTCCGACGGCGACCTGCCGCTGGAGCGCGTGGTGGAGATCGCGTCGCAGCGCGGCGTGCAGCTTGGCATCGCGGACCACGTGTCCACGCGCAACGTCGCCCGGTTCATCGCGGACGAGCAGCGGTTGCGGGCGTACTTCGCGGCACTGGAGGAGTACCCCGTCTTCCGCTCGGGCGAGTTCTGCTGGTGCGACACCCTGTGGCGCGACCTGCCGGCCGAGCTGATGGGCCGGTTCGACTACCGCGTGGGCTCCAACCACGGGTTCTACCTGCCGGACGGGACCTTCGGCTCGCCGTGGTGGGAGGAGCTACCGGAGCCGTGGCGCTCGCGGCCCCAGGAGGTGATGGACGCCATGGTGGACAACCTGTGCGAGATGGTGCGCACCATGCCCATCCACATCGCCGCGCACTCCACGCTCACGCCGCCCGCGCTGTACGCGCTGGAGGGCGACGTCCACGCTTGGTGGACCGAGGAGCGCGAGGACCGCTGGGTGGACGCGGTGGTCGCGTCTGGGGTGGCGCTGGAGATATCGAACCGCTACCGTCTCCCGCACGACCGCCTGCTGGTGAAGGCGCGCGAGGCCGGGGCCCGCTTCTCGCTCGGCAGCGACGGGCACACCGAGCGGCAGGTGGCGCGGCTGGAGTGGGCGGCGCAGACCGCGCGCAGGGTGGGCGTGACCGACAGGCAGCTATTCATTCCGGAGCCGGCCCGGCGCGCCTGATCGCGCCCGGCGCGGCAGACTTTCCCCGTGCGGAGGAGGACGTGGTGATGGAGAACAGCGACGACCCGGGCATGCGGCGCGACGCCCCCTCGTCTCCCCAGGGCGACGCAACGTACCGCGCCGGCGCCCCCGCGGTGCGCCCCGGCGCGCCCGTGGAGACGGACGAGGAGCGCGGCGCCCGCGCCCGCCGCGACCCCGGCGCCATCCGCACCGAAGACACCGAGCCGTACATCGCCCTGCAGTACGTGGCGCGCCTCTTCAAGATCGTGGCGATGGTCGTCATCGTCGCGCTCACCGCCGAGATCGTCATGGGCGTGGTGTACGACGGCGCCGGCGCGCTCCTGCCGCTCATCGCCGAGGTGGTCAAGGGCGGCGTGCTCGCGGCGATCCTGTGGGGCGTGAGCGACCTCACGCTGCTCTTCATCGACGTGGGCCACGACGTGCGCGCCCAGCGCGTGCTGCTGGGGCGGCTCACGGCGCGCTCCGGCGAGATCGGCGGCGGCCAGCGCTCCACCACGCGCAGCGAGCCCCGCTGACGGTGAACCCGCGAGGCGCAGCGGCGGCAGGCATGCTCGCCGCCGCGCTCCTGCTTTCCGCCTGCGGCGACTCGGCCCCCCAGGGCGGGGAAGATGCGAAGCCTGCATCGCGCTCCGGCGGCTCGCCCGCCGGCGGAGCCGCGCCGAGCCCCGCATCTCCCGTCACGCGTTCGGCAGATGCCGCGGCGGCGAAGGAAACCGCGTCCGACGGCGACATTCCGGTAGATGTGGTGCGGACCGGCCGCGCCGGGCTGAGCATCGACGGGCGAAGCGCGCTGCCGTCCGTTCAGGTCAGCGTGGAAGACGGTCACCGCGTGCTCTTCGGCCCGACGGACGTGCCCGTGCAGGACGGACGCTTTCATGTCGACGTGCCGTCGGTGGAGACGGATCAAGCTGCCATCTACGCGTACGTGGCCGACCCGTCGGGCGCGCACCAGACCGTCGTCCGGATTCCACGAGGCGTCGCGCAGGTACGGTTCACGCCCGCCCTGCCACGTCCTACAGATGCGAAGCCGGAGGCGGCCGACAGGCGGACGGGGGAGTCGCGGAGCGGGGTGGAAGGGCCGCACTTCAAGGTCGTGTGGCCGAAGGCGCGGCCCGGCGACCGGGCCGTCCGCCTGGAGGGGATGACGGCGCTGCCCAGGTTCCGCGTGGCGGTGGAGCGCGGCGGGGTCGCAGTGGGCTCCGCCAGCTTCGCCAAGTCCGTCGCGTCGGGCGACTGGCGCACTTTCGTGGTCCGCGTCCCCGTCAAGGGCGGCGTGCGGCCGGGCGACCGCGTGGTGCTTCCCGCCGCGGCGCCGTACGCGCGGGAACTGGTCTTCCCCGTCATCCGCTGAATCTCTCCCGCGGCGCCGTCCACGAACGGGCGGCGCCGCGGTGCATCTCATCCCATCACCCGGAAGTCGCGGAGCCGTGAGCCGGCAGGCATTGGACGGGATCGTCGTGGTCCTGTGGCAGACGCAGGACTACGTGAACATCGCAGGCACCATCCGGGCGATGAAGAACTTCGGCCTCACGCGGCTGCGCCTGGTCGCGCCCGCCGCGTGGGACCCGTGGCGGATCGAGGGCATCGCCCACGACACGGGCGAGATCGTGGCGGCCACGCAGATCTTCGAGACGCTGCAGGAGGCGCTGGCGGACTGCTCGTTCGTCACGGGGATGACGGCCCGCGCGCGCCGGGCCAAGCGCGCCGTCGCCCGCCCCCGCGACCTCGCGCCCGAGCTGCTTTCCCTCGCGGCAGAGTCCGTGGCGGGCGGCCGCGGCCCCATCGCCATCCTGTACGGCCGCGAAGACCACGGGCTGAACAACGAGGCCCTGGACCTGTGCCACCGCACGGCCATCATCCCCACCAACCCGGATCACTCGTCGCTGAACCTGGCGCAGGCGGTGATGGTGATGGCGTACGAGCTGTGGATGGCGGCCGAGGGCGAGACGCAGCCCTTCCGCGAGCACCGCCGCACGGCCCCGCCCGCCAGCGTGGAGCTGCTGGAGCTGGTGTTCGGCGACGCGGAGCGGGCGCTGTGGGGCATCGACTTCTTCAAGACCCGGCAGACCGAGAGCGTGATGCGCACCCTCCGCGAGCTCGTCCGCCGCGCGGACGTGGACGCCCGCGAGGCCAACTTCCTGCGCGCCATCTTCATCGAGATCGTGAAGTACCTCACCCGCAAGGGCGTCTACGAAGGCCCGCCGGTCTCCGGTGCCGCGCCCTCCGCGGAGGCTCTCTCCTCCATATCGGTCGACGAGCCACCGCAGGAGTAGACGCGCCGCCGCGGTCGCTGATCGGAGGATGCACAGAGGGCGATCCAAGCTGCGGATCGCCCTCTGTCGTACACGTCGATGTCCGCGCGGTCGTCTACGGCTTCGCGGCGCGCTTGCGGCCGGGGCGGGGAGTGACCGTCGCCTCGAACACGTCCGGGTGCTTGTCGGCCAGCTCCAGCAGGCGCAGCGTCGGCCCGCTGGGCGTGCGTGCCCCGCGCTCCCACGCCTTCACGGTCGAGTCGCTGGTGTTGAGCATCCCCGCGAACACCGCCTGCGACACCCCGATCCGCTCGCGAATGCCGACGATGGCGTCCGCCTCGTACTCCGGCGGCGACGCGACGGCAGACGTCCGGGCAGTCCGCTCGCGACGCGTCACCGTGACGCCCTTCAGCTCGCCTCGGTGGAATGCGACCGCCTCGGTGAGGCCCTCGATCAGCAGGTCGCCGTAGTTGCTATCGTTCACCATCGCCATCGTCAGCGCTCCTTCTTGAGCTGTGCGACCAGGTTCCTCATCACCTTCTTCTGATCGGCCGTCAGTGCGGCCTGCACGTTCTTCGGGAAGGCGAGGATGAAGTAGACCTTTCGGTGCTCGCGGACGAAGAGGTACGCTACACGCAGCCCGCCGCTCTTGCCCCTGCCATCCACCGCTACACGAATCTTCCTCACGCCGCCCGTCTGATCCTCCACCACGCCCGCCTCTGGGTTCTCCAGCAGTTCGAGCTCCAGCGCGCGCAACTCCTCATCGGAGAGGAGCCCCCTTCGCCGAGCGCTCGAAGAGGGGCAGGTGCACGAACTCCAGAAACGGCAGCTCTACGAGTGCGTCGCCGGGAATAACTGTAGCACGAAGTATCATAGTTGGTCAAGACCGAAGATGAAGGTAGTGGCATGAACAGCGGTAGAGGACGTGGAAAGGCCGCCTCGCGGTTGCGGGGCGGCCTTTGCTGTGGCAGTGAAGCGGGGCTTCAGCCGACGCGGACCACGTTCTCGGCGGCGGGACCCTTGGGGCCTTCCACGATGTCGAACTCCACGGGCTCACCCTCGGTGAGGCTCTTGAAGCCCTCCGCGTTGATCGCGGAGAAGTGGACGAACAGGTCCCTGCCACCCTCGTGCTCAATGAAGCCGAATCCCTTGGCGTCGTTGAACCACTTCACCTTGCCGGTCGAGCGGGCCATCTTGCGGAACTCCTGCTGCGGTGATCGTTGCGCCGGTGCGGAGCGTCCGCACTGCGTTGTTCGCGGGTCGCGCCGGCAGCGCCGGTGCGTCAGGGGCGCCCCCGCGTGGGCGCACTGCTTTAGAAGACGGTGAGTCCGGATTGGCGAGATGGTGCGCTGCCGTGCCGGCGAGCGCGAGCTTTCGGATGGCGTCGTGGCGCGGGCGAGCGGCTGTTCTGCGGATGGGCAGGGGCTGCGGAGCATCCGGCGGGGACCGGCCGTGCGTGGCGCGATGCGACCGAAGCGGAACTCCGGCGCACTCTGTTCGACTTGGACCGAAGTTAAGAGGCGCCGCAGGCGTTTGTCAAGTTAAGTCTGATTATGTATGTGCATGCCCCTCTCGCACCTGTCAGCCGTCGCGGTCCGCGACGCGGTGCGCGGCGCCCGGCAGGCGGATCTCGAAGCGCGCGCCGCCCAGCGAGGTGCTGCGCCCCATCTCCAGCGTGCCTCCCAGGCGCTCCACGGTCCACTGCGTGACACCCAGGCCCATGCCGATGCCGCTGCGCGGTTCGCGCGCGGATTTCGGCGGCTGCGCGGCGTCTTCGGGCATGCCGGGCCCGTCGTCCTCCACCGCGATCAGCAGGCGGGCTCCGCCGGGCGCGCGCTCCTGCGCCACGGTCACGCGGACGCGGTCGCGCGCATGGCGGGCGGCGTTGCGCACGAGATTGGTCACGGCGCGCAGCAGGAACGACTCGCGCCCGCCGACCTGCGTATCCGCCGGAACGTCCACCTCCAGGCGGATCTCGACCGGGCGGAACTCGGGGAGGACGCGGCGGATGGCGCGCTCCACCACGTCGCGGACGTCGCTGGTGACCTCGGGCGAGAGGGCGGCGCCGCGGAGCACGTCCATCACGTCGCGGAGCATGGCGGCCATCTCCGCGGTCGCCTCGCCCACGCGGTCCATCTCGGCCATGGGCAGGCGCCCCATGCGCGCCTCGCCCGTGGCGATGCGCACGCGCGACTCCAGCACCTCGACGGCGGCGGCCATGTCGTGCATCAGCTCGCCTGCCACGCGGCCAAGCTCCTCGACCTCGTTGCGCAGGGGGCCGCCGGACTGGGGCTTTGGGACGTCGGGATCGGGCTCGGGAGGATGCGTCATGGAATCGGTTGCGATGGCGTGAAAGGGCCCTCACCCGGCGGCCTGAGAGCCGCCACCCTCTCCCACAACCGCGTGGGAGAAGGGACGTACTCCCAGCCGTGTCGCTGCGGAAGGCCAGTCGCATGCCGAGTGCTTCGCATCGGCGGGCGCACACGAGCGCATCCGGATCGTATCGGCGGATGCATCTCACGAAGCGGGTCGTCGATGGATGCACATCCTCCGACCGGTGTCGAAAGATGTGCATCTACCGAGTACGCCTCCGCAGGCTCGACATCTCCCGGATTCAGACGCGGGCGGCGGCTTCGTGGAGGAGGTGCCAGGTGCGGGCGATGGTCTCCTCGGTCGTGCGGAGGTTGCCGATGGCGAGGCGGAGCGCGAACCGGCCCTGCACGCGCGTGTGCGAGAGAAACGCCTCGCCGCCCCCGTTCACCGCGTCCATGATGCGCTCGTTGTGCGCGTCGACTTCCTCGTCCGTCAGGCCGGGCGGGACGTGGCGGTAGAGGACGAGGCTGAACGGGACGGGCGCCATCCGCTCCCACTCAGGGTCCGCATCTACCCAGCCCGCGAAGAGCTGCGCCAGCCGCAGGTGCTCGCGGATGCGCGACGCGATGCCTTCCGCGCCGAACCAGCGGAGCGTCATCCACAGCTTGAGCGCGCGGAAGCGCTTGCCCAGCGCCGGGCCGAAGTCCATCAGGTTGACGGCCGTGGCGCCCTCGGGCGTGTGCAGGTACGCGGGGACGAGCGTGAACGCGCGGCGGATCGCCTCCGGGTCGCGGGCGTACAGGGCCGAGATGTCGATGGGGACGAAGAGCCACTTGTGCGGGTTCACCACCAGCGAGTCGGCGCGCTCCACGCCGGCGAGCACGTGCCGCATCTCCGGCACCACCGCGGCCGAGCCGCCGTACGCGGCATCGACGTGCAGCCACAGCCCGTGCCGCTCGCAGACGTCCGCGATGGCGGGCACGGGGTCGATGCTCGTCGTCGACGTGGTGCCGACCGTGGCGACCACGCAGAACGGCTTCCACCCCGCGGCGACGTCCTCCTCGATGGCCGCCTCCAGCGCCGCGGGGTCCATGCGGAACTGCGCGTCGGTGGGGATGTGGCGCGTCCCCGCCCGGCCGATGCCGAGCACGATGCCGGCGCGCTCGACCGACGAGTGCGTCTCTTCCGAGCAGTACAGGCGCAGGCGGGGCAGGCCGCGCCCGCTCATCCCCTCGTCGCGGATGCCCAGGCCGGCGGCCTCGCGCGCGGCCGCGACTGCGACCAGCGTGGAGATGGACGCGGTGTCCTGGATGGTGCCGCGGAACACGTCCGGCAGGCCCATCATCTGCCGGAGCCAGTCCAGGCTGCGGTCCTCCAGCTCCGTGAGCGACGGGCTGGTGCGCCACAGCATGCCGTTCACGTTCAGCCCCGCGCTCAGCATCTCGCCCAATATGCCGGGCGCCGCGCCGGTGATGGAGAAGTAGCCGAAGAACCCGGGCGAGTTCCAGTGCGTGATCCCCGGCATGATCGTGCGCTCGAAGTCCGCCAGGATCTCGCCCATCTCCTCGCCCCGCTGCGGCGGCGAGACGGGGAGAGATGCGGAGATGTCGCCCGGCTGCACCTGCGCGAGCACGGGGTAGCTGCCCACGTTCGCCAGGTACTCCGCGATCCAGTCCACCACGACGTGACCGTGGCGGCGGAACTCCTCGGGGCTCATGTCCGGCGTGTCGCGCGCCGCGCTGGTCTCGCTCAAGCTCTCCGCTCCCGTCGTGCGTCCGAGGGTCGTCACCCGTGCCTGGCACCCGCGCGGGATGCCGCGCATCTCCCGCTTACGAATAGCGGTCCCGCGGGCCCGCGGCTACTCCGCGCCGCGCTGGCGGACCATGTAGACGTGCCGGTAGCCCTCACTGCGCAGGTTCGGCAGTGCGTGCTGGAGCTGCCAGTGCTGCCGCTCCACCACGTCGGCGGGGACGGTGCGGACCCGGCTGGCGGCGCGGCGGATGCACGTCTCCAGCGGCAGGTCGAAGACGATGGCGACCGTGGGCCGGCCGAACTCGTGCGCGATGGCGAGCAGGTCGCGGCGCGAGCGTCCGCTCAGGTTCGTCGCGTCCGCCACGGCCAGGCGGCTCAGCGACAGACGCCCGCGCACGATGGCGCGGAAGACCTCGAATGCGGCGCGGCTGGCGACCTGGTTGGCGGGATCGTTGGAGACCAGCCGCCGGCACTCGTCGGACGAGACGATCTCCGTCTCGCGGAAGTGCAGGCGCGCGAAGGTGCTCTTGCCGCAGCCGGACGGGCCGACCAGCAGCACCAGCGCGTTCCGGGGGATGCGAAGTAGCGCGGCTTCCATCGTGCTCGCGTGAGATGTGGAGACTGAGTCGTTCGTGGCTTCGGGAGATGCACGGCAGATCATCGGCCGATCGCAATCAACCGCGCCGCCCATCCCCATCGCCGATTCCGCATCGACAATGACGAGGGTCCACGGGGGATGATGGAACGCCGGTCATCTCCCGAAATCGAATCCATCCGCCGCCGTTCATCTACCGAAACGTGCTCGCCGGTCGGTTGCGGCGCGGCGTTCGCGGGGGACGGGCGGCGCTGGTAAGTTAGGTGCCGTCGAGAGGCAACGCACACGCACAACGTCACACCGCGAGCGATGATACGCATATCCACCGCAGTCGAGATGCAGCTTCGCGCCGGCGGCCCCGTCGTCGCGCTGGAGTCCACCGTGCTGGCGCACGGCCTTCCCCGCCCGCGCAACCTGGAGGTGGGCCGCGCCATGGAAGCCGCCGTGCGCGAGGGCGGCGCGATGCCCGCCACCATCGGCGTCATCGCCGGCGAGGCGGTGATCGGCCTGTCGGACGCGGAGGTGGAGCACATGTCCACGGCCGACGGCGTGCTCAAGCTCTCCACGCGCGACCTGGCCGTGCCCGTGGCGCGCGGCGTGGACGGCGCGACCACGGTGGCGGCGACGATGTGGCTGGCGCACCACGCGAGCATCGACGTGTTCGCCACGGGCGGCATCGGCGGCGTGCACCGCGGCGAGGCGCGCGACGTGTCGGCCGATCTCACCGAGCTGGGGCGCACGCCCACGCTGATCGTCTGTGCGGGCGCCAAGTCGATCCTGGACCTGGCCGCCACCCGCGAGGCGCTGGAGACGGCGGGCGTGCTGCTGGTGGGCTTCGGAACGGACGAGCTGCCCGCGTTCTACTCGCGCGAGAGCGGCATTCCGGTGGACGTGCGGGTGGACGATGCGGGTGAGGCCGCGGCGCTGTGGCGCGCGCACAGATCCATGGGGCTGCCGGGCGCCATGCTCGTCTGCGTCCCCCCGCCCGCCCAGCACGCGCTGCCGGCGGACGAGGTGGAGAAGGCAATCGGAGATGCGCTGCGGGCGGCGGACGACGAGGGCATCCGCGGCAAGGACGTGACGCCGTTCCTGCTCCGCGCCGTCGCCACGGCCACGGGCGGCCGCTCGCTGGAGGCGAACGTGGCGCTGCTGCTGAACAACGCCCGCGTGGGCGCCGCCATCGCCTCGGCGCTCGCGGACCGGTGAGCACCGCGCCGGGCGCCTCCGCGAGCAAGGACGCGGTCCGCGCCGAGGCCCGCGCCCGCCTCCGCGCCATCCCGCCCGCCGAGCGTGCGGTGGCGGAGCGCGAGATCGCCCGCCGCGTGTGGACGGTGCCGGAGATCGCGGCGGCGCGGACGCTGCTCGTCTTCGCCTCCCTCCCCGGCGAGGTGCACACGGACGAAATCGCGGCGGAGGCGCGGCGCCGCGGCATCGTCGTCACCTACCCGCGCTGCCTGCCGGAGACGCGCGAGCTCGCCCTCCACCGCGTCCTCTCGCCAGACGAGCTGCGTGCCGGCCTCTACGGCATCCGCGAGCCCGACGCGGACGCGTGCCCCCTCGTCGCCACGGAGGAGATCGACGCGGCGCTGGTGCCGGGGCTGGCGTGGGACCGGCGCGGCCAGCGCCTGGGCCGCGGCGCCGGCTACTACGACCGGCTCTTCGCGAGCCCGTCGTGGCGCGGCTTCCGCTGCGGCCTCTTCTTCGCCGCCCAGGAAGTCCCCGCCGTCCCCGCCGACCCGTGGGATATCCCCCTCGGCAGTGTTGTCACGGAGCGCGAGGTGCGGGCGGGGGAGCGAATGCACGGTCGGTAGCCCCGATGGCCCCTGCGCAGACGAGGCCCCGCGGACGCGTTCCGTGGGGCTTCTTCGCTTCTCTGAGCTGCGTGTCGGATGCGGTTCGTGCGGCGGACCGCTCCGGAGCCGGCCGGGCGATACAGCCTGCCCGTCCGTCTCCTGCGCGGGGTCGGGGAGCCTCCTCCT
>DASRQW010000170.1 GCA_035696245.1 Longimicrobiaceae bacterium
TTGGCCAGCTGGAGAGAGATGGGCTTGATCTCGCGCAGCCAGGTCGCGCAGCAGAGCTGGCGCCCGCAGCGGCCCACGCCGCCCAGCTGCGCCGCCTCGTCGCGCACCCCGATCTGCTTCAGCTCTATGCGCGTGCGGAAGGTGCGCGCCAGGTCGCGGACGAGCTGGCGGAAGTCCACCCGCCGCTCGGCGGTGAAGTAGATGGTCAGCTTGTTCCGGTCCCACTGCCACTCGGCGTCGCTGACCTTCATCTTCAGCCCGTGCTGCTCCACCATCTCTCGCGTGGCCCGCCGCACCCGGTCTTCGTCGGCGCGGAGGACGTGCATCTGCTTCACCTCGTCGTCGCTGGCCAGGCGGAGCACGGTGGCGCCGGCGTCAGCGCCCTCGCCGCACTTCTGGCGGGCGGCGCCGCCCACGGTGCGCACGCGGCCCACGTCGCGGCCCCGCTCCACCTCGACCAAGACCCAGTCCGTGGGCCGGATGGCGGGGTCGGCGCAGGCGAAGAAGCCCTTCCGCATCCCCTTGAAGGCGACCTCCACCAGGTGGGGAGAGCCGGCCGCGGGGGCGACGGGCTGGAACACGGGAAGCTCAAGACTCACCGGAAACACCTCTATCCATCGGCGTGCCGCCGGGGCGGGCACACGTTCGGTTCGTTTGGGCAGACCGGGGTCAGCGGGTCGTCCGCCACTCCCCCATCGCCATGTACTTCGCCCAGCGGGCGCGGCGCAGCTCGTCCGTCTGCATGCCGCGCAGTTCCGCCAGGTGCCGCAGGAGCGCCTCGCGCACCGCGGCCACCGTCTCTTCCCAGTCCGAGTGCGCGCCGCCGGCGGGCTCGGGGATCACCTCGTCGATCACGCCCAGGCCCATCAGGTCCTCGGCGGTGATGCGCATGGCCGTCGCCGCCTTCTCGCGCTCCGAGCCGCTCTTCCACAGGATCGCGGCGCAGCCCTCGGGCGAGATGACCGAGTAGACGCTGTTCTCCAGCATCAGCACCCGGTCGGCCACGCCGATGGCCAGCGCGCCGCCGGAGCCGCCCTCGCCGATCACGATGGCCACGCTGGGGACCTTGAGCGCGGCCATCTCGCGCAGGTTGCGGGCGATGGCCTCGCCCTGCCCGCGCTCCTCGGCGCCGATGCCGGGGTAGGCCCCGGGAGTGTCGATCAGGGTGATGAGCGGGCGGTTGAACTTCTCCGCCAATTTCATCAATCGCAGCGCTTTGCGGTAGCCCTCGGGGTGCGGCATCCCGAAGTTGCGGCGCAGGTTCTCCTTCATGTCGCGCCCCTTCTGCTGCCCGATCACCATCACCGTCTCGCCGTCCAGCCGCGCCCAGCCGCCCACGATGCTGGCGTCGTCGCGGAAGGCGCGGTCGCCGGCCAGCTCCACCCAATCGGTGAAGGCCAGCTCCAGGTAGTCCAGCGTGTACGGCCGCCGCGGGTGCCGCGCCACCTGCACGCGCTCGATGGGCGACAGGTTGCGGAAGGTGTCCTGCTTGAGGCCGGTGAGCTTGCGCTCCAGCGAGCGCAGTTCGGTGCTCACGTCCAGGCCGCGCTCGCGGGCCAGGCCGCGGAGGTGCCCGATCTGCTCCTCCACCTCGGCGATGGCGCGCTCGAAATCCAGGGGGGCTACCGTTGCCACGTGTTCCCTCGTGTTGCGGAAGGGCCGCGCGGGCCCGCTCGTTCTCTCGTGTCAGGAAGGGCGCACGGGGCGCCAACCAGGGATATTCGCCGCTCGGGGTGCCGTTCGTCAACGTTTCGGCATCGCGCGCGAGCGATTCCGCGCCTTTTCCCACCGACGCTTCGCCCCCAGCGACACCGAATCCGCATCACCAACCGTCGTTCGCCTCTCGACACGACAACGCTGATCCGTCGCGACCAGAGCAGTCGGGAGATGCCGTCCGGAAGATCGAATCCGTAGATGAACGGCGGTGGATCAGATTCGAAATCCCCGAAGATGCCTTCAGTTGCTCCGCCATCCAAGCTCAGCTCTTGGCTCCTCCGCTTCTCGGCAGATGCGTGAGATGCGTGAGATGCGTGAGATGCGTGAGATGCGACGGTTTCGCCGACGGCTGAGATTCCGCTCGCATCCGCAGCCACACGTCCGCTGAAGCTTCACTGCGCATCCTCGTTCTCCGTGCGGAGGCCGAGACGGACGATCAGCTCGCACAGCTCGCGGGCGGAGTCCGGAGAGATGTAGCCGGGGGCCTCCAGCACCAGGTGGTAGTCGGGCAGGCCGAGGCGGCGGCGCGCGGCGCGCGTCACGAGCACGCGGTCGCTCTCCAGATCGAGGCCTTCGCCCGGCGGGCCGTCCAGCTCGTCGACGAGGACGAAGCGGAAGCTGCCTCGGTGAACGCTCACGTCCAGGTACGCCTTCGCGCGGACGCCGAACCGCGGGTCCGAGATCACGGCGGTGACGTCGCCCCGCTCGAGCGTTCGCGCCACGGCCGACGAGAACTCCGGGTTGAGGCTGAGCACCACGCACGGCTTGCCGGCGCGCAGTGCCGCGGCGCGTACCGCGGTCGCGTGGAAGGCCGTGGTCACCACCAGGTCTGCCCGCCTCAGCGGCTCGCGGGGGATGGAGTCCGGAGACGCGCTGGTGCTCACCAGGACCGGCACCACGTCGAGCGAGAAGTCGCCCTTCAGCTCTTCGGACACGGCGACCATGTGGTCGTCGGTGCTCTCGATGCAGGCGCAGCGCAGCGGGACCGCGGCGGTGCGCTCCACCAGCGTGGCCAGCTCGTCGCGCGACACCTTCCGGTTCCACGCCTCCAGCAGCAGGCCGCTCAGCCAACGCTCCGTGTCGCTCTGCACGGCGCCCTCGCCCGCGCCGAGCGCCAGGTACACGCCGGCGCCCGGCCGGATCTCCACCAGCCCCTCCGCCTCCAGTGCCCGGTAGGCCGCCGCGACGGCGCGGTGGTCGGCCCCCGTCTCCTTCGCGACCTGCCGTATGCTCTGCAGCGGGTCGCCGGGCTTGAGCCGCCCCACGTGGACGAGCCCGATGATCCTGTAGCGGAGGTGCCGCCGCGTCTCTTCCTGATTCACTCGCAATGCCTCGCATCTGCCGGCTGTGACGGACCCGGTGCTACGTCCGGGACGTAGCGGGTGGGAACGGATGAGGTAATACCGCTACGTATAATGTAGCGGAAGTGGCCCCTGCATTGCATTCCCCGGCCGCGTCCCACCGGCCGGCCAGAGAGGCCGCGTGACAGCGTTGCATCCCTTCCGGCGCCGGGATGGACCGGGTCGCGTTCCGTTCCGGTGGCGCAGGCGGCGGGCGTCCTCTAGCCACCCCGCGGTCCCAGGACAGGCTAGCAACACCAGAGCGAGGAGTGCCACATGGAAACCCGAGAAGAGCCGGGCCGGGGGGAACCGTTGGTGATCGCGCGGGCGGGCGACCTCATGTTCGCCAGCACGCGGCGCAGGTTCGTGCAGCGGCTGCTGGCCGGCGGGGCGGTGATGATGCTGCCCAGCGTGTTCTCCGCCTGCGACGGCAGCGACGACGGGAACGACAACCCGCTGGGTCCGGGCACCATCCCGGGCCCCGTCACCGGCGTGTCGTTCGACCTGCGGTCGGACGTGGGGATCTTCCGGCTGGTGCACACGCTGGAGCAGCTGGAGGGTGCCTTCTACACCGCGGTGGTGGCGAGCAGCACCTTCGCCAGCTTCAGCGCCGAGGAGAAGGAGCTGTTCGTGGACCTGCGCAACACCGAGATCATCCACCGCGAGTTCCTGCGCACGGCACTGGGCAGCCAGGCCGTGCCCGACATCCGTGGCTCCATCGACACGAACGTGCTGAGCACCATCCTCTCCAGCCGCACGAACATCGTCAACACCGCGCGCACCTTCGAGCACATCGGGGTGGCGGGGCTGAACGGGGCGGGCAAGTACCTGCAGGACGCGCGCAACCTGCTGCTGGCCGGCAAGTTCGCCTCGGTCGAGGCGCGGCACGCGGCGGCGCTGCGCGACATCTCCCCGCCGGCGGGGCAGAACGCGAACACGGCGTTCGCGGGCGACGACATTATCGACGCGAACGGGCGCGACGTGAAGCTGGAGGCAGGTGCGGTGCTCACGCGCGTGGCCGCCACCGGGCTCCTGCGCTCCGGCACGCTGGCGAGCCCGGCCATCACGGCGGCGCCCACGGCCGCGCAGGGCGTGCCCAGCGCCGACTTCTTCCCCGCCAACCCGTAACCGCACCAGGAGACGAGCAAATGGAAGAGCATCAGCAGACGGTCCTGGACGGGATCGACCCGGAGATCACGGAGCGCCTGGTTTCGCGGCGCGACGCCATCCGGCGGGGGGCGGCGGCGAGCAGCCGGTTCGCGGCCGGCATCGCCATGGCCTCGGTGCCGGTGGCGCTGGCCGCGCTCGCCAAGGAGTCGTTCGCGCAGACGCCGGCCGACATCGTGGACGTGCTCAAGTTCGCCTTCATCCTTGAGAACCTGGAGAACGAGTTCTACCGCGCGGTGCTGGGCACCAGTGCCGTGGCCGCGCAGAACAACGCCTTTGCCCCGGTCCGCGCCCTGATTCCCGACGCGGCCAAGCAGGCGATCCAGCAGATCCAGAAGCACGAGCAGCAGCACGTGGACTTCCTCAAGGCCGTGATCCCGCAGTTCGGCGGCACGGTGGTGACCATCACGGCCAACGACTTCGACTTCACCGGCGGCAACGGCACGGGGGCGGGGCCGTTCATCCGCGCCACCACGGAGCTGGACTTCCTGCTCCTGGCCACGCAGGCGTTCGAGGACACCGGCGTGCGCGCGTACAAGGGCCAGGCGGGCCGGCTGCTCATCAACGGCAACGACAACGCCGACGTGGCGCTGGAGAGCGCGCTCCGCATCCACAGTGTGGAGGCGCGGCACGCGGCCAAGATCCGCCGCATCCGCCGGGCGCGGAACCCCGCCGACACGTCGCTGCGCTTCAGCGGCTACGTGCGCGGCGGCGGGATCGCCGCGGCGGGCGCGGGCAACATCGCCAACCCGCCGGCGGAGGTGGTGGCTGCGCTGAACCTCATCTACGGCGGCGCGACGCCGGAGAGCAACACGCAGCACGTGGTGTTCAACGGCACCAGCGCGGTGATGATCGATGCGGCCACCCTCACGGGCCTGGACGTGATCGACGCCACCGAGCGCACGGCGGCGGCCACGCAGGCCTTCGACGAGCCGCTGACCAAGGACGAGGTCATCAACATCGTCAAGAACTTCATCAAGGACGATCCGGCGCGCGGGCTGCCTTGAGGCCGTGAGGGGGAGCGAGCGCGGAACCGCCTGCTGACCTCGTGACGTGCGAAGGAGCGGGGTCCACTCTAGGGCGGGCTCCGCTCCTTCGCGTTGGCTCGCCTCAGCGTCTCAGCCTTTCCCCGTGCTCCTTGCGAATCCCGGCGATGAAAGCGGCCGGGTCGGCTCTAATCGTACGCACCATCTTCCGGACACTTGGCCGAAAAGCAACGACGCGCTCCCCCATCTCGTCCGACAGTGCCGCCAGCAGGAGCAGGTCGCCGTCCATGATCGTGACGCCAATGCGGCCCGGGCTCGCGTCATAGAGGGCGGCCGTCAGCATGTCGGCAAGCTCGGGCGGGTTGATCAGGAGAAGCGCGCGGCTGTACTCATCCCGGGTGAACGGAAAGCCTGGCAAGATCGGGTCGGACAAGGGAGCCTCCGTCGTGAGGGAGCTCGGATCGATCGAGATGCTGCGGCACGAGTCGTTCGTCGTACCCGAAAACAGATGTGCGGAGCGAGACCGCCGGGCGTGGGGGATAAGCGAGCCACGGCGCTGACGGCGGGCTCGCGCAGCGGGCGGGGAGACCCCGGACGGAGGCGGGGCTGGCAGTATCGGCCCGCCGGAGGAGGAGGCTCCCCGACCCCGCGGAGGAGACCGGTGGCAGGCAGTATCGCCACCGCGCTCCGGAGCGGCCCGCCACGACGGAGCTCCCGTCACGCATCCGATGAGATGCCTCGCGGATCACCATCCGTCCGGAAGCGCGGATTGGAAACGCCTGAACCCGGAAAATGCACGGTATTGCCTGAGCGGGGCTCACCCGTAAGTTCAGGCTGCGGGGCCCTTCGGGGTCCGCTTGTTGCGTGCCCCCCGGCCGTCCCCCCAACCCGCTCCCGAGGACCTGAGATGAGTGACAAGAACGCCCGGAACGCTCCCACCGAGCAGGAGTCGCGCGACGTCGCCGAGGCGGCGCGGGAGACGGAGTGGACCGCGCCCAGCTTCGTACGCGAGCTTTTCCTCGGGAACTTCCGGCTGGACCTGATCCACCCGTACCCGCAGCAGACGCCCGAGGACAAGGCCAAGACCGACGCCTACGTGGAGAAGCTGCGCGCGTTCATGGACACCGTCGATTCCGACGCCATCGACCGCACCGGCGAGCTTCCGCCCGAGGTGGTGCAGGGCCTCAAGGACATGGGCGCCTTCGGGATGAAGATCCCCGAGGAGTACGGCGGCATCGGGCTGAGCCAGGTGGGCTACGGCCGCGCCATCCAGACGGTGACTAGCCGCGACGGCTCGCTCACCGCGCTGCTCAGCGCGCACCAGTCCATCGGGGTGCCGCAGCCCATCAAGATGTTCGGCACGCCGGAGCAGAAGAAGAAGTACCTGCCGCGCCTGGCCAAGGGCGCGGTCTCGGCCTTCGCGCTCACCGAGCCGGCCGTGGGCTCCGACCCCGCCGCGATGACCACGACCGCCACGCTCACGGAAGACGGCGAGGCGTTCATCCTGAACGGCGAGAAGCTGTGGTGCACGAACGGGCTCATCGCCGAGCTGCTGGTGGTGATGGCGCGCACGCCCAGCAAGATGAAGAACGGCAAGGAGATCCCGCAGATCACCGCCTTCGTGGTCGAGGCCGACACGCCGGGCGTGGAGATCACCGCCCGCTGCCGCTTCATGGGCCTGAAGGCGATCCAGAACGCGGTGATCCGCTTCGACAACGTGCGGGTGCCGCGCGAGAACATCATCCTGGGCGAGGGCAAGGGCCTGAAGCTCGCGCTGATGACGCTGAACACCGGCCGCCTCACCCTGCCCATGTCTGCGGCGGCGGGCGGCAAGGTGGCGGTGGAGATCTGCCGCAAGTGGGCCAGCGAGCGCGTGCAGTGGGGCGCGCCCGTGGGCAAGCACGACGCGGTGGCGCAGATGCTGGGCGCGATGGCGGCCAACACCTTCGCCATGGAGTCGATGGCCGAGCTGTCCAGCGCGCTGGCGGACCAGGCGCGCAACGACATCCGCCTGGAGGCGGCCATCGCAAAGCTGTGGACGACCGAGGCGGGCTGGAAGATCATGGACGACTGCCTCCAGATCCGCGGCGGCCGCGGCTACGAGACGGCCGACTCGCTCGCCAACCGCGGCGAGGTGCCGATACCCGTGGAGCGGATGATGCGCGACTTCCGCATCAACCTGATCTTCGAGGGATCTAGCGAGATCATGAAGCTGTTCATCGCCCGCGAGGCGGTGGACACGCACCTGCAGGTGGCGGGCGACCTGATCAAGCCGGGCATCAGCGCCGGGCAGAAGTTGGCGGCCATGGGCAAGGCGGGCATCCACTACGCCGGCTGGCTGCCCAAGCGCTTCGTGGGCTGGGGCCACTGGCCGCGCTACGGCGAGTTCGGCGAGCTGGCCACGCACCTGCGCTTCATCGACCGTACGTCGCGCAAGCTGGCCCGCACGCTCTTCTACGCGATGGGGATCTACCAGGCCAAGCTGGAGCGCAAGCAGAAGCTGCTGGGCCGCTTCGTGGACATCGGCGGCGAGTTGTACGCCATGTCGGCCGCGGTCGTGCGCGCGCAGTCGCTGCGCGGCGGGCCCAACGGCGCCGAGGCGGTGCAGATGGCCGACGTGTTCTGCCTGCGCGCCCGCAAGAAGATCGAGGCGATCTTCGGCGAGCTGTTCAACAACGAGGACGACGCCACCTACCGGCTGTCGCAGGACGTGCTGAAGGGCAAGCACGCCTGGCTGGAGCAGGGCGCGATGCAGGCGGTGCCGGACCGGCCGCTCGCCCCCGCGCCCGGCGACGGCGAGGCCGCCGTGGGCCGCAAGGTTTCCGGCGAGCGCGTGGCCACCCAGGTCGGCGCCGGCGGCTGACCTCGCTGCAGTTTCGGTAGATGAAAACGGCCCCGCGGCAATCTCGCCGCGGGGCCGTTCATCTCGCTCAGTATGTGAGCTTATACCAAGTCCCCAGAAAGAGTGTGAGTATCGACCGAGAAAAACCATCTGGATTGCTGATGATTTTCTCTTCCGATACACACACTGTCTGCACAGATTGGGTATTACCGGGTTAGATGGCCAGCCGTTCGCTGCATCGTTCCACTAGCCACGTAGATGTCTCGTGAAGGATACTGGCCGCGCCACTTCAAGCGGAGTTCCGTTCCCGTGGCGTTTGGCCGCAGGACGTATACACCGTCAACGGAATGCTCTATCGAATACCCTCCTGTTACGTCCTCCTCCACCTCAATCTCGTCTCCCCGAATCGCAACTAATCTCAACTGTCCCGTGGCTCCGCGATGGCCGGGCCCTGTCGCTTGAGTGGTCGATACCCACTGGTCGAAATCGAGTATGATCGTATAACCATGCTTGTAGCTATTCGGACTGTTGTCTCGCACCGTTCCTCGCCATACACCCTTGAAGGTAGGCGGGAGATTACTCGGAGGAAGTGAAGGCCGCGGTCCCTCGGGTTTCTTGAATGCCCCAAACACTAAACCAAACAACCCCCTTATGATGAACCACATCGTGCGAAACGTAAATCTAATTGTGCTCTCGATGATTTCTGTGAACGCGTCCATGGAACTCCGATACTGGTAGGTTCTGAGTCGGCTCAATTACGACAAATTTGGTTGCGCGAGTCGAAACTGCAATGATCTTCTTTTCGCCGAGTGCCCCCGCACGAGGTGGATCGGGTAAACTGCGATTTGTCGCCTTGATCCGGTGATGGCGATTGCACCCCGGTAGGGCCGATGGTAGACTGCGGGATGCGCATCGAACGACGCTCCTCCGACCTTCCTTTCGAATCAAGCATGGCGGCGCGGCGATGTACCGGCCGGCTCGCCCGCGAACGCGCGTAAACCAGACGCAGCGCATCTCCCAGACGCGGCGTGAGCCGTTGGACGGGCCCGAGAAGACGATCCCTGTTCACACGACTATTCAGCGAGGAGCTTTCCATGCCGCAGCGCCCCAAGATCGCGAACGACATGCTGGAGCTGATCGGCTACACGCCGCTGGTGCGCCTGAACCGCATCTCCGAGCCCGGAAGCGCGGAGATGATCGTGAAGCTGGAGTCGCAGAACCCGATGGACTCGGTGAAGGACCGCATCGGCGTGGCGATGCTGGAGGCGGCGGAGCGCGCGGGCACCATCCGCCCCGGCGAGACGGTGCTGATCGAGCCCACGTCGGGCAACACGGGCATCGGCCTGGCATTCGCGGCGTGCGTGAAGGGCTACAAGCTGATCGTGACGATGCCCGACACGGTGACGATGGAGCGGCGGCAGGTGCTGGCGGCGCTGGGAGCGGAGGTGGTGCTCACTCCCGGCTCCGAGGGCGTCAAGGCCGCCATCGCCCGCGCGCTGGAGCTGGTGGCGAGCACGCCCAACGGCTGGAACCCCGCGCAATTCGACAACCCCGCGAACCCGGAGATCCACCGCCGCACCACGGCCGAGGAGATCCTGGAGGACACCGACGGGCGCATCGACGCGTTCGTCGCCGGCGTGGGCACGGGCGGCACCATCGCGGGTGTGGGCGCGGTGCTGAAGGAGCTCTTCGGCGACAAGGTGCGCGTGGTGGCGGTGGAGCCGACGTCGTCGCCGGTGCTGAGCGGCGGCGCGCCGGGGCCCAACAAGATCCAGGGCATCGGCGCAGGCTTCGTCCCGAAGAACTACGACGCTTCCGTGGTGGATCAGGTCATCCCCGTCGAGTACACGGACGCTCTGGAGATGGCGCGGCGCCTGGCGCGCGAGGAGGGCATCTTCACCGGCATCTCGTCCGGCGCGATCACGTGGGCGGCGCGAAACGTGGCGCGCGAGCTGGGGCCGGGGAAGCGGGTCGTCTCCATCATCTGCGACTTCGGCGAGCGCTACCTCTCGCACGAGCTGTTCGCTCCGCCGCCACCGCCCGTGGAGTGAGTCGTCGGCAGGGCGTTGATCACCATCTACGGCTTGGTGGTGGAAACGTAGCGACTGCGCAAAGTCTGCCGTTGCCGACCGGCTTGGATTAGGATGCGCATCGCACGATGACATCAAGCGCGAGATGCAGGAAAGCCGGTCGTCCGAGATGGGACGGCCGGCTTCCTTGCATCATCCGCCTGCGCGATGGGCTATGCCGTGGGCTGCTTGGTGGCGACCTGGCGGAGGACGTCGGCGAAGACGGCGGGGGGCTGCGCGCCTGAGAGGGCGTACTTGCCGTCGAAGACGTAGAAGGGAACGCCCTGCACGCCCACGTCCGCCGCGCGGCCTTGGCCGGCGTCCACCTCGCGCTCGTAGCGGTCGGAGCCGAGGACGGCCCACGCTTCGGCCGCGTCGATGCCCGCTTCCTTCGCGGCTTCCACGAGCACGGCGCCGCGGGTGACGTCCTTGCCGTCGGTGAAGTAGGCGCGGAAGAGCGCCTCTGCCATCTCCCAGGTGCGGCCGTGCTCGCCCGCCAGCATCATCAGCCGGTGGCTGTCGCGCGTGCTGGGCGCGACGGTGATGCGGTCGAAGCGGAACTCGATGCCCTCCGGCGCGCCCGCGCTGGCGACGTGCGCGAACATGCCCGCCGCGCGCTGGGCGCCGCCGAACTTCTTCTCCACCAGCTCCGCCCACGGCATGCCCCCGCGCGGCAGGCCGGGCTGGAGCTGGTACGGACGCCACACCACGTCGGCATCGACACCGGCATCTTCCAGCGCCTTCCGCAGCCGCCGCTCGCCGATGTAGCACCACGGACACGCGATGTCCGCGAAAAGCTCGATCTTCATCCCCCGCTCCCGCTCTCGTGGTTCCGCCCTTCCGCGCGACCCGGCCAGCAGGCCAGGATCGTCCTCGGCCCGCGACCCCGCGGCGCGGCCGGCGTACGGGAGAAGCTACAGCAACTCTGTGCCACGCTCAACGGAGCGCGGGGTAGGAACTGGAACGTGCTTCGGGCTGCAAGGCTCCGAACTTGCGACGGCCGCGCGCTCGTGCGTCGCCCCCGCGTGCGAATACGCGAGCGAGGGACGCTGGCGCCCGCCTTCCATCCACCGATCCCAACCATCCGCCGGCCGCATGGAACTGCTGCACGTGGAACGCATCGAGATGCTTCTGCTGGTCGCGGCGGTGGTGGCCATGCTCGCGCGCCGCCTGCGGCTGCCGTATACGGTGGGGCTCACGCTGGCGGGGCTGGGGCTGGCCGTCTTCCCGTCCGCGGTGGACCTGCGGCTGACCAAGGAGCTGATCTTCACCGCGTTCCTGCCGCCGCTCATCTTCGAGGCGGCGTTCCACATCCACTGGCGCGAGCTGCGGCGCGACATGGCCGTGGTGATGGTGCTTGCGACACTGGGCGTGCTGCTCGCCGCCGCGGTCACCGCAGGCGGGCTGTACCTGATCGCGGGCTGGGAGTGGCCTGCCGCGCTGCTGCTGGGCGTGCTCATCTCCGCGACGGACCCGGTGTCGGTGATCGCGACCTTCAAGGAAGCGGGCGTGAAGGGCCGCCTGCGCCTGCTGGTGGAGGCCGAGAGCCTGTTCAACGACGGCGTGGTGGCCGTGCTGTTCGCGGTGGCGCTGGCTGCGACCACCGGCGGGAGCGTCGGCGCAGGCGGCGTCGCGTGGAGCTTCGTGGCGACGATGCTGGGCGGCGTGCTGTGCGGCGGGCTGATGGCGGGCGGGCTGCTGCTGCTTGCGTGGCGCACCACCGACCACCTGGTGGAGATCACCTTCACGACGGTGGCGGCCTACGGCTCGTTCGTCCTCGCCGAGCACTTCCACCTCTCCGGCGTGCTGGCGACGATGACGGCGGGCCTGGTGATCGGCAACACGGGCGCGCTGGGCGCCATCAGCGACCGCGGGCGCGAGGCGGTGGAGTCGTTCTGGGAGTACGTGGGGTTCGTGGCGAACTCGCTGATCTTCCTGCTGATCGGCATAAGCACGGGCGTGGAGAAGCTGTCCGCCGTCTGGCAGGCGGCGGTGATCGTGATCGCCCTCGTGACGGTGGGCCGCGCCGTCGCGGTCTACGCGTGCTGCGCGCTGTTCGCCGGCTCGCGGCTGCGGGTGAGCATGGCGCACCAGCACGTGCTGTTCTGGGGCGGGCTGCGCGGTGCCCTGGCACTGGCGCTGGCGCTCGGTCTTCCCGCCACAGTGCCGCACCACGACGCCATCGTCTCCGTCTGCTTCGCCGTGGTCGCCTTCTCCGTCATCGCCCAGGGCGTCACGATGACCCCCCTCCTCCGCAAGCTCGGCGAAGTCCCCGCGCCGGTGCCGCGCGAAGCGCAGCAGCCGGTGTGACGTGTGGTCCCTCGAACGTTCGGGCATCCCTGACACGGTCGCTTGCAGAGTGCCGGATTGGTTTCATCAATGTTCATTTACCCCGATTCTATCCACTTGCGTGATTCGCGCACTCTTCCCACAATCAATTGTCCCGAACATTTTCCGAACTAGAGCGAGGAAGCAAATGGGTTACTCCGATCAGCAGTTAACCGCGATCTACCATCGAACGGGCGGGGAGTGTCACCTCTGCGGGAAGAAGATCGCCGCATGTAACTACGCGACGGTTGGCCGGCGCGGTGCATGGGAGGTTGACCACTCACGACCGCGCGCCCATGGGGGATCACATCACGGAAACAATCTTTTCGCAGCTTGTATCAGCTGCAATCGATCAAAGCAACATCGCTCGACGCGGTCGATCCGCCACGCCAACGGGCTCAAGCGCGCGCCGCTGTCCACCGTGCGGCGAGCAGATAATCGGAAGGGGAATACTGTCGCTGGAATGGCTGTTGGCGCAGGTGTTGGCCGAATCTTCGGTCCTGCTGGCATGCTTGTCGGGGGAATCCTCGGCGGTGTGATCGGATCGCAAGGT
>DASRQW010000171.1 GCA_035696245.1 Longimicrobiaceae bacterium
CGAATAGCTTCCGATCGGCGATGGTGCGCGGGTTTCGCTTCTCGCCGCTTCGCAGGATGGCGAAGGCTGGCGCGCCACTCGCGCTGCTGCTGGCTGCGGCGTGCGACCCGTGCTTCGGCACGGCGGGGTGCGGATCGCGCAGCCTGCGGTTCGACGGCCGCGTGCAGTCGCGGTACGAGGGCACGCCGCTGGAGGGCGTGCAGGTCAGCGTGCTGCCCACCAGCGGGACCTCCGCGGGCGACACGCTGACCGCGGTGAGCGACGCGCAGGGCCGCTTCAGCCTGGACGCCCCGGCTGGAACGGACGCCGTGACGGCGGACGTGATCCTGCGTCCCCGAGCCCCCTTCGTCGCTGACACGCTGCGCGGGGTGGAGCTGCGGGCGGCCCAGGGAGGAGACGTGCTGGGGCTGGTGTGGACGGTCACGCGGCCGTACGTCGCCACGCTCTTCACCTTCTACCGCCGCGGCGACAACGCGCCGCTCGCCTCCAACGGGTTCGTGCAGTTCCAGCACACCGGCGGCCCCGCGACGAGCCCCGACGTGTTCGGCGCCAACATCTCGGCCGAGGGCAAGGCGTGGATCACGCCGGTCGCGAGCGACACCGGTACGGTCGTGGGGACGCTGGTCGTGCAGCCGGTGACGGGCGCCCCGCTCCGGCGCGAAGGGGTGCGGCTGCCGGTGGTGCTCTCTCCTGCAGCGGGATCGGAGCAGCGCGTGGGCTTCGGCCCGTCGCTTTCGTACTTCGGGCGCGTGGCGGCGGCGGACGGGCGCGTGGTGGCGGGCGCGGTAGTGCAGTTCCGGCAGACGGGCGGCATCCCGTCCACCCCGGCGACGTGGAGCGTGACGACCGACGCGGGGGGCAACTTCGCCTTCCAGATGCACGCCGTGGACCCGCTCCAGACGGGCGAGGTGGTGGGCGACCTGACGGTCACGCCCCCGGCGCCGTTCGCGCCCACGGTCGTCCGCGGCCTGCGGCTGCCGACGTTCGACACTGACGAGTTCCGCTTCGTGGGCGCGTGGATCGTCACCCCGGCGCCCTGAGCGCGCGGGCGCGGCGGCACTTCGGGGCCCCGGCCGCCACGGCCGGGGCCCCGCTTTTCACCGACTGGATGCAGGGGGAGACAGCTTGAAGCCGGACGTGCACGCGGGCGGCAGGGCGGGGATGGCGCGCAACACGCTGCTGAACCTGCTGGGGTTCGGGGCGCCGCTGGTGGTGGCGATGGCCGCCACGCCGGTGCTGGTGCGCGCACTGGGCACGGAGCGCTTCGGCATCCTCACCATGGGCTGGGCCGTGATCGGCTACTTCAGCCTCTTCGACCTGGGGCTGGGCCGCGCGCTCACGCAGGTGGTATCCGAGCGGCTGGGGGCGGGACGCGAGGACGAGGTGGCGCCCGCGACGTGGACGGCGAACGCGCTGCTGCTGGCGCTGGGTGTGGCCGGCGGCGCGCTGCTCGCCGTCACCTCGGGCTACCTCGCGCGCTCGGTGCTCAAGATCCCCCCGCAGATGCAGGACGAGGCGGTGGGCACCTTCCGCCTGCTGGCCCTCTCGCTCCCGTTCGTGACCAGCACGGCGGGCCTGCGCGGCGTGCTGGAGAGCTACCAGCGCTTCGGGCTGGTCAACGCCATCCGCGTTCCGATGGGCTTGGTGAGCTACCTCGGCCCGCTCGCCGTGCTCCCGTTCTCGCACAGCATGGTGCCCGTGGTGGCCGTCCTCGCCGCGGGCCGCATCGCCGCGTGGGGTGTGCACGTGGTCTTCTGTCTGCGCACCATCCCGGCGCTGGGCGGCGCGCGGGCGCTCCAGCGGGCGATGGTGCGGCCGCTGCTGCGCTTCGGAGGATGGCTCACGGCCAGCAACGTGAGCAGCAGCCTGATGATGTACTTCGACCGCTTCGTCATCGGCGCGGTGCTGTCCATGTCCGCCGTGGCCTACTACGCCACGCCGTACGAGCTGGCGAGCCGCGTTCAGCTCCTGCCCGGCGCCGTAACCGCCGTCTTCTTCCCGGCCTTCGCCACCATCTTCGTGAACGACCGGCGCCGCTCGTGGGTGCTTTTCGACTCCTGCCTGCGCGCCATGACGGTGGTGCTCTTCCCCGTGATCCTGGCGCTGGTCACACTCGCTCCCGATGTGCTGCGGCTGTGGCTGGGGGCGGACTTCGCCCAGCACGGCACCCGCGTGCTGCAGTGGATCGCGGCCGGGGTGCTGGTGAACTCGGCCGGCGTGGTCGCCGCCACGGCGCTCCAGGGTGCGGGGCGGCCCGAGGCCACGGGCAAGCTCAACATGCTGGAGCTTCCGCTGTACATGGCGGCCCTGTGGGCGCTGCTGCGCGCCCGCGGCGTGGAGGGCGCGGCGATCGCCTGGGCGCTGCGGATGGGCGTGGACACGGCCGCGCTGTTCTGGCTGTCCGCGCGCTGGGGGGTGGCGGACCGGGCGACGGTGCGGCGGGGAGGACTGCTGCTGGCGGGGGTGCTGCCGGTGCTGTGGGCGGGGGCGATGGTGGACTCGCCCGCGCACCGGCTCGTCTTCCTGGCGGTGGCGTGCGCCGCGTTCCTGGCGGTCGCGTGGACGCGCGTGCTGAGCGTGGACGAGCGCGCGGGCGCGCGCCGCTGGCTGGCGGCGGCGCGGCCGGGCGTCAGGGGCGCGGCGTGACCGTGATGCGCAGCGAGTAGTTGGTCTTGCTGATCGCTTCCCGGGCGAGGAAGTCGGTGGACGGGTTCTGGTAGAGGAAGTTCAGGCGGCGCTCGCGGAACGCCTCCAGGCCAAGGTCGCCCGCGCGGGTGCGGAGGCGCGACCGCCCGCCCGCCAGCACCGACACGTCGTGGGCGCCGAACTGCCAGGAGTTGGGGCGGGTGTAGAAGGCGTCGTCGTCCCAGCGCACGCGCTCCACGAACACGCCCGCCAGGCCGCCGCCCGCAGCCAGCCAGTCCGCCGCGAGCCACTGGCTGGACGCGCCGGGGCCGATGCTCGCACCGATGGACTCGCCGCGCTGCGTGTAGCCCGCGGGCACGGCCGCGCTCGTGTAGAAGCTGGCTCCCGGCAGAGTCGCGAAGGTCGCGCTCTGCTCCAGGTCCGTCAGCTCGGCGCGGAGGCGAAGGTGCGCGCCGCCGCCCACCGCGCCCGTCCAGCCGCCGCCCAGCGTGTAGCCCTGCGTATGGTTGGGCGTGACCAGCAGCTCGTGCAGCGACGGGATCTGGTGCCGCGCCCACTCGGCATACACCTCGAAGCCGTCGGCCGGGAAGACCCAGCGGCCGAAGAGGGAGACGAGCTGCTCGGCACCGCGATTGGGGTTCGCCGAGTCCGGGCTGGTCCACTGCGTGAGCGCGTCGAAAGCGTGCCCCGCGAAGCCGTCGGAGCGCCGCACGGCCGTGTGCGCGAAGCCCAGCGTGAGGTTGCGCTCGGCCGCGGGGCGGAACGTGGCCGCGAAGCCGCCCAGCGAGCGGCGGTGGTCCTCGCCCGAGAAGTACGGCGACTCCGTCAGCACGCCCGAGATCAGCTCCAGCTCCAGCTCGCCCGGCTTCCCGCTCAGCGGCCGGGCGGTGCGCAGGAAGATGCGGGGGATGCCGGACGCGTTGTCGCTCATCACGATGGCGTTGCGCTCGCCCGGCCCCCACCACTCGTTCTCCGTCGCCGCGCCGAACGACATCGCGCCCGCCGTGAGCGAGACGGAGCTCTGCCCCGGCGAGATGCGGGTGATCGACCGGTCCCCGAAGCGCAGCGGCAGGTCGGCCGAGTGGCGGCCCACGCGCCACGGGGGGATGAAGAGGCTGACGTTGGTGCCCGTGGGCGAGCTGATGTCGAAGCCGCTGTTCTGCGCGTAGCTCGCCTCCGGCGCGAGGACGAAGGCGAGCGGCCCGGCGCTGCCCCGGACGCCGGCGGAGACCAGTACGTTCGCCCCGCGCCCCGCCCAGAGAGAGCCGTCGTTGCGCGAGTACGGAATGGCGCTGTTCAGCGCCGCCATCGCCCGCGGCTCCACGAGCTGGATGCGCGGCTTTCCGCCCCGCATCTCTCCGGAGAGCTTGGAGGGCGAGCGGAGGAGGAAGCCGCGCGTGTCCTCGCGCCCCAGCACCTGGCGGACGCGCATGTCCTCTTCCGCCGGGCTGCCCAGCGTGACGAACCCGCGCCGCGGCGCGGCGTGCGGCGTATCTGCCGGGAGTGGGGCGGCGGGCTGCTGGGCGGGAAGCGGGGCAGCGGAGAGAGCGAGCACGGCGGCCGGAACGGCGGCCCGGAAGGCATGGCGGAAAGGCTTGCGGGGCATCGTTCTCGCGTTGTTCGTCTGGACAAAGGCTCGGCACGGATGATAGCATACTGCCGCTGCCGCGTCCAATTGGGGGCGGACCACGCGGGCCCCGCGCGGTCTTCCTTCCGACGAGCGGGCCTGAAGCCGCGGCGCTGGACGCTTCCGGCGCCGCGTGTCGCATCCGGCACCGCTCGGACGTTGGAGCGGGGCGATGGCGTGCGGACCGGCCGCGTCCTCAACCCCTCGTCCGGCCTGACGATGGACGGCCGCCCATCTCCCGAACGCCGTTGTCGCCCATGCGAAGACGCGTCTCGACCGAGAACGTGCGAGGCCGTTGGCGGATGACGGTCGCTAGAGAGATGCGGCGCTGGTCATCCACCTGTATCCACGTCGTGCCCGGCTTTCGCCGGAGGCGTGCGCGGACGATGTGAGGCCGCGACCGAGCAATCATGATCTTCTCGCAACACCACGGAACCCTTTGGCGCTGAACCGGACCGCCGCACGCCTCCTCGCCCTCGCCGCATTGCTTTGCCCGGCGCTCACGGCGCGGACGCTGCCGGCGCAGCAGGACTCGTCGGCGGCCGTTCCGGTGCGCGGCGAGGTGTTCGCGAATGGCGAGATGGAGAACTACCTTCGCGTCCTCCAGGTGCGCGGGCTGGTTCCCGCGTACCCCTGGTCGGTGCGCGCCTTCTCGCCCGCCGAGGTGGACCGCCTGCTCCCGGCGGCGACGGGGCATCCCTGGGCCGGGCGATACGACCTGGCGCGGGGCCTCGCCGCGCCTAAAGGCGGCCTCATCCGCCCGCGCGTGCAGCTCATCGGCAACTCGGCGTTCCCGTACGGGCGCAACGACGGGCCGGTGTGGGCCGGCAAGGGCGCGACGGCGGCCGTGGAAGCCGGCTTCTGGATCCGGCGCGGCCCGGTGTCGCTCACGGCGGACCCCATGGTGTTCGTAGCGCAGAACGCGTCGTTCGCGCTCCAGCCCACCGGCGTGGCGGGCGCCTCGCCGTTCGCCGACCCGCTGGCCCCGCGGTTCGTGGACCAGCCGCAGCGCTTCGGCAACGGGGCGTACTGGCGGGTGGACCCGGGCCAGAGCACGCTGCGCATAGACGCGGGACCGGTCGCCCTGGGAGTGACCACGGCGAGCCAGCAGTGGGGCCCCGCGGTGGAGATGCCGCTCATCCTGGGCAGCAACGCGCCCGGCATCCCCCGCGCCTTCCTGGGCACCTCGCACCCGCTGAACGTGGGCATCGGCCGGGTGCACGCGCAGGTCGTTTGGGGCGACGAGCGCCAGTCGGCGTACTCGCCCGCGCACGGCGACACGGCGCGGCGCTTCATGACGGGGGGCGCGGCTGTGTTCACCCCGCGCGGCATCCCCGGGCTGGAGATGGGTGCGTCGCGCTTCTTCCACTTCGCCTCGCCGGACTACAGCGCCAGCGAGGTGCTGCGGGTGTTCCAGTCCCTCCTCAAGTCCGGCGTGGCGCACAGCGACACCCTCACCAGCGACGGCGGCGACGGCTCGGACCCCGACAACCAGCTCGCCTCCGTCTTCTTCCGCTGGGTGCTGCCCCACAGCGGGTTCGAGGTGTACGGCGAGTACGCCAAGGAAGACCACAACTTCAACCTGCGCGACCTGACGCTGGAGCCGGACCACGACGCGGCGTACGAGCTGGGCTTCCGCCGCGTGTGGGCGAGGTCGGACCGCTCGTGGGTGGCGTTGCGGGGCGAAGTGATGAACGCCCAGATCAACCATCTGGACCAGTCGCGCACGCAGACCCGCTGGTACATCCACACCCGCGAGGTGCAGGGGCACACGGTGCTGGGGCAGGTGCTCGGATCGCCCGCGGCGTTCGGGGGCGCCGGCTCCGTTGTCGCGGTGGACTGGTACGGGCGGCGCGGGCGGACGACCGCGAGCTGGTACAGGGCCGCGCGCGACGAGCGCTTCTCCGGGCCCGACTCGGACGTGACGCACGCGCTGGAGGTGGAGCGGGTGTCGTTCCTTCGGGGGATGGAGCTCAGTGCGAAGGTGGGCGGCGTGTACGACATCAACCGCAACTTCACCAAGGACGCCTTCAACCTGAACCTGGCGCTCGGCGCGCGCGTGTCGCTGCCATGAGCGGACGGGAGATGGCACCGGTCCTGGTCACGGGCGGCGCGGGCTTCATCGGCTCCGCCGTGGTCCGCAAGCTGGTGGGGGAGAGACGCGCCACCGTGGTGAACGTCGACAAGCTGACGTACGCGGGGAACCTCGACTCGCTGGAGCCGGTCGCGGGCGACCCGCTGCACGCGTTCGAGCAGGTGGACGTGTGCGACGGCGGCGAGCTGCGCCGCATCTTCGCCGAGCACCGGCCGCGGGCGGTCGTGCACCTGGCGGCCGAGTCGCACGTGGACCGCTCCATCGACGCGCCGGGCGAGTTCGTGCGCACCAACGTCGTCGGCACCTTCACGCTGCTGACGGAGGCACTGCGGTACTGGTCGGCGCTGGAGGGCGACGAGCGGGCGTCCTTCCGCTTCCTCCACGTCTCGACCGACGAGGTGTTCGGCTCGCTGGGGGACGAAGGGAAGTTCGACGAGGAGACGCCGTATCGCCCCAGCTCGCCGTATTCGGCCAGCAAGGCGGGCTCGGACCACCTCGTCCGCGCCTGGCACGAGACGTACGGGCTGCCGACGGTGACCACGAACTGCTCCAACAACTACGGGCCCTACCAGTTCCCGGAGAAGCTGCTCCCGCTGATGATCCTGAACGCCCTCGCCGGCCGTCCGCTTCCCGTGTACGGGCGCGGCGAGAACGTGCGTGACTGGCTGTTCGTGGACGACCACGCGGACGCGCTGCTCACCGTGCTGGAGCGCGGCAGGCCGGGTGAGACGTACTGCATCGGCGGGGACAGCGAGCGGCGGAACATCGAGGTCGTGCGCGCGCTCTGCCGCATCGTGGACGAGCTGCGGCCGGACGCGGACATCGGTCCTCGCGAGGGGCTGATCCGCTTCGTGGAGGACCGGCCGGGGCACGACCTGCGCTACGCCATCGACGCGAGCAAGATCCGGAGGGAGCTGGGCTGGCGGCCGTCGCAGAGCTTCGAGACGGGGCTGCGGCGCACGGTGGAGTGGTATCTGGACAACCCCGAGTGGTGCGAGCGCGTGCTCTCCGGCGCGTACCGGCTGGAGCGGCTGGGCACGGGGGTGCCGGCGTGAAGGGGATCGTCCTCGCCGGAGGCAGCGGCACGCGGCTGTACCCCATCACCCGTGTGGTGAGCAAGCAGCTCCTGCCGGTGTTCGACAAGCCGATGATCTACTACCCGCTCAGCACGCTGATGCTGGCAGGCATCCGCGACGTGCTGGTCATCTCCACCCCGGCCGACACGGGGCGCTTCGCCGAGCTGCTGGGCGATGGCTCGCAGTGGGGGATGAGCATCTCCTACGCGGTGCAGCCTTCGCCCGACGGGCTGGCGCAGGCGTTCACGATCGGCCGCGGGTTCGTGGGCCCGGATCCCGTGGCGCTGATCCTGGGCGACAACATCTTCTACGGCCACGGTCTGAGCGAGACCATGCAGCGCGCGGCGGGGCAGACCGACGGCGCCACGGTCTTCGGCTACCACGTGAAGGACCCGGAGCGCTACGGCGTGGCGGAGATCGGGCCCGGCGGCGAGGTGCTGAGCCTGGAGGAGAAGCCCGCGGTGCCGAAGTCGCGCTACGCCGTGACCGGCCTCTACTTCTACGACAACCAGGTGCTCGACATCGCGGCCGGGCTGCGTCCCTCGGGCCGCGGGGAGTACGAGATCACCGACGTGAACCTGGAGTACCTGCGCCGCGGGCAGCTGCGGATGGAGATCATGGGGCGGGGGATGGCGTGGCTGGACACGGGCACGCACGAGTCGCTGCAGGAGGCCAGCAGCTTCATCGAGACCATCGAGAAGCGGCAGGGGCTGAAGGTGGCGTGCCCGGAAGAGATCGCCTACCGCGCCGGCTTCATCACCGCGGACCAGCTTCGGCGCCTGGCCGAGCCCATGTGCCGCAACGCGTACGGCCAGTACCTGCTGGAGATACTGTCGATGCCCGGCGGGGCCGCGTGAACGTTCTCTCGACCGAACTGGACGGCGTCCTCCTCTTCGAACCGAAGGTGATCCGTGACGAGCGCGGGCAGTTCTTCGAGGCGTGGAACGAGGAGCGATACCGCGCGGCGGGGCTGGGCGAGCGCTTCGTGCAGGACAACGTCTCCTGGTCGCGTGCGGGCGTGCTGCGAGGGCTGCACTACCAGCACCCGCACGCGCAGGGCAAGCTGGTCACCGTCCTCCGCGGGGAGGTGTTCGACGTTGCGGTGGACGTGCGCCGCGGCTCTCCGATGTTCGGGAGATGGGCGGGCTTCACGCTGTCTGCCGAGAACGGGCGGCAGCTCTGGATCCCGCCCGGCTTCGCGCACGGCTTCGTGGTGACGGGAGATGAGGCGCTGTTCTCCTACAAGTGCAGCGACGTCTACCACCCGGAGGCCGAGAGCACCGTCGCCTGGGACGACCCGGAGCTCGGCATCCGCTGGCCCGTGTCCGATCCGGTGCTCTCCGCCAAGGACCGCGCGGGTCTGCGGCTGCGCGACGTGCCGCCGGACCGGCTGCCGGCCTACCCGGGCACGCAGTGACGAGGCCGCGCATCCTGCTCACGGGCGGCAGCGGGCAGGTGGGCTGGGAGCTTCGCCGCACGCTCGCGCCGCTGGGGGAAGTGATCGCGCCCCGCCGCGACGCGCTCGACCTCTCCCGTCCCGAGTCCCTGCGCAACGCCGTCCGCCAGGTCGCGCCCGCGCTGGTCGTCAACGCCGGCGCGTACACGGCGGTGGACGCGGCGGAGGGGGATGCGGACCTGGCGCGGCGCGTGAACGCGGAGGCGCCGGGCGTGCTCGCGCAGGAGGCTGCGGCGTGCGGAGCCCTGATCGTGCACTTCTCCACCGACTACGTCTTCGACGGGCGTAACTCTTTGCCGTACAAGGAGAGTGACGCAACGGGGCCCGCGAGCGTCTACGGGTCCACGAAGCTGGACGGGGAGCGCGCGGTGGCGGCGGCGGGCGGACCGCACCTCATCTTCCGAACCGGCTGGGTGTACGGACTGCGCGGGAAGAACTTCCTTCGGACGATGCTGCGCCTGGCGCGCGAGCGGGACGAGCTGCGGGTGGTGGACGACCAGCACGGCGCTCCCACGTGGAGCCGCATGCTGGCGGAGGCGACGGCTGGCGGGCTCGCCTCGATTCGGTCCGTGGACGGGTTCTCGATCGAGCCCGGGCGCTGGGGCGTTTATCACGCGACTGCCGCGGGCGAGACCACGTGGTGCCGCTTCGCCGCCGCGATCCTGGAGGCCGATCCCGCGCGTCACGAGCAGCGCTGCGGCGCGCCTTCGCCCATCGCGACGGCGGACTATCCCACGCCCGCGACCCGGCCGCGCTACTCGGTCCTCGACAACGGGCGCCTCGCCCGCGAGCTCGGCATCGTCCTTCCCGCGTGGGAGACGCAGCTGGAGATGTGCATGGACGACCGGGCGGCGGCGTTCGCGCCGTAGGCCCGGCGGTTGCACGGAAGGCGGGGCAGCGCTGGGTGTTACGTGGCGGGTGGGTCTCGTCCGTTCTCACGGCCGGATCGGGCCGGGCGGCGTGCATCCGCCTGTCGCCGTCCGTGTGCGGCGCTTAATTTGCCAGAGTGCGCGGGCGTTCCCGCCGCATTACTTCTTCGTTCGGCTCCATCCAGGGTTGAAGGTCCATGATCTCAGCGTACGACCAGCTTCATTCCAAGATCGAGCAGCGCACGGCCGTGTTCGGCGTCATCGGGCTCGGCTACGTGGGCCTTCCGCTGGTGGTGGAGGCGGCGCGCGCCGGCTTCCGCGTCATCGGCTTCGACGTGTCCGAGAGCGTTGTCTCCGGCATCAACGCCGGCCGCAGCCACATCCAGGACGTGGGGTCCGACGTGGTCGCGGCCTTCGTTGGCGAGGGGCTGCTGTCCGCCACGACCGACCTGTCCCGGCTGGCCGAGTGCGACGCGGTGAGCATCTGCGTGCCCACGCCGCTCAGCAAGACCAAGGACCCGGACCTGTCATACGTGGTCTCGGCCGCGCAGGCGGTGAAGGGCGGGCTGCACGCCGGCCAGCTGGTGATCCTGGAGAGCACCACCTATCCCGGCACCACGCGCGAGGTGCTGCTGCCCATCCTGGAAGAGCGCGGGCTGGTGGCGGGCGAGGACTTCTTCCTCTGCTTCAGCCCCGAGCGCGTGGATCCCGGCAACCCCGTATGGCACACGCGCAACACGCCCAAGGTGCTGGGCGGCGTCACGCAGACGTGCTGCGAGGCCGGCATGGCGCTGTACTCCAGCATCTTCGACGTGATGGTGCCGGTGGAGAGCGCCGAGGCGGCCGAGCTGGTGAAGGTGTACGAGAACACCTTCCGCATGATCAACATCGCCCTCGCAAACGAGCTGGCGCAGGCGTGCGGGAAGCTGGGCGTGAACGTGTGGGGCGTGATCGAGGCCGCGGCCACCAAGCCCTTCGGCTTCATGAAGTTCACGCCGGGCCCCGGCCTGGGCGGCCACTGCATCCCGCTGGACCCGCACTACCTCTCCTGGAAGATGCGGACGCTCCAGTTCAAGACGCGCATGATCGAGCTGGCCAGCGAGATTAACGCCGAGATGCCGGCCTACGTGGCCGAGAAGACGGCCGACGCGCTGAACGACGAGTGCAAGTCGGTGAAGGGCAGCCGTATCCTGGTGCTGGGCATCGCCTACAAGAAGGACATCGACGACCTGCGCGAGAGCCCGGCGCTGGACGTGATCCAGCTGCTCCAGGCCCGCGGCGCCGAGGTGCGTTACCACGACCCGTTCTGCCCCTTCATCGCCGACGACGGCCACACGCCGCTCAAGCACCTGCCCATGCGCAGCGTGGACCTCACGGACGACGAGCTGGGCGAGGCCGACGCGGTGCTGATCGTGACCGACCACACGGCCGTGGACTACACGCGCGTGGCCGAGCTGGCCGACCTGGTGATCGACACGCGCGGGGTGATGCGTAGCGTGGAGGGCCGGGCGCGCGTGGTGGGCCTCTCCGGCAGCGAACGAGGCACGCCGCAACACGCCCACGCGGGCTGACGGACGGAACTCACGGGCGCCCTCACCGGCGCCCGTCGTGCTTCGCCGCCCGCGCGGCGTCGGCTGAGGCCACGGAACGCGTTCCGCGGGGCTGCCGCCCCTCGTGACGAGGACGTGGCGCGCGGCTGAGGATGCGATGAATCGCGTGCGGAACCTCCGGCGGCGCGATCTTCGCACTTGCGCGATGTGGTGCATGGGGCGCAAGATGGCCCGGATCGTCTGCCTCGCTGGCCGCGGGTGGGAGAGGTGTATACTGTGCGCCGTAAATAACGACGTTCGGTGAGCGGAGATGCGCTCGGGTGTCGGATTGGCGCGCGACGGAAAGGAACACCGGCGGTGGCCGGAAGGCGCCGCGAACGCAGGCGCGGGGCCGCCGTGGCGCGCGTGGCAGCGGTGGCGCCGGTCTTGCTGTCGAAGGCGTCCACTCGTGCCCGCGACTCCGTCCGGAGCGCCGGCGGCGGGTGCCCGGTGGCCGATGGCGTGGCGGCGCGGCGGGGCGGCAGACGAAATCCATCAACCGGTTCCCGGTCTTCCTAGATGCTCCCAGCTTTCCTGCTGCGCTTCCGCAGGCCCCTGATCATCGCGTTCCACCTGGTGATCATCCCCGTGGCGTACTGGATCGCCTTCGCGATCCGCTTCGACTTCGCGCCGCCGCCGGAGATGACCAGGCTCTTCCTGGAGACGCTGCCCTACCTGGTGGCCTTCCGGCTGCTGGCGTTCGGCATCTTCGGCCTGTTCAGTGGGTGGTGGCGGCACGTGGGCATGCGCGACCTGATCGACCTGTGCAAGGCGGTCTCGGTCAGCTCGCTGCTGCTGCTGGCGGTGCTCTTCCTCAACTCGTCGATCGTGGGCCTGCCCCGCAGCATCGTGCTGCTGGACTGGGTGATGTCGGTGCTCATCTTCGGCGGCTTCCGCTTCGCCGCCCGGGGAATGCGCGAGCGGCGCTTCGTGCCCCGCGGCCAGGCCCGCGGCAAGCGCACGCTGGTGATCGGGGCCGGCGCCGCGGCCGACCGCCTGCTGCGCCACTGCCAGCACGACGGCACGGCCGAGATCTACCCGGTGGGCCTGGTGGACGACGACCCGGCCAAGCAGGGCATGCGCCTGCACGGCGTGCCCGTGATCGGCTTCGCGAGCGACGTGAAGAAGCTCGCCGCGCGCACCAGCGCCGAGCTCCTCGTGATCGCCATCCCCTCGGCCAGCCGCGCGGAGATGGAGCGCATCGTGGAGCCGTGCATCGCCACGGGCGTGGAGTTCAAGATCGTGCCGTCGCTGCGCGAGCTGATGGACGGCCGCGCCAAGATGAGCCAGCTGCGCAAGGTGCAGATCGAGGACCTGCTGGGCCGCGACGCCGTGGAGATGGAGCTGACCGGCGTGCGCTCGGCGCTGGAGGGCAAGGTGGTGCTGGTCACGGGCGGCGCCGGCTCCATCGGCTCGGAGCTGGCGCGGCAGGTGGCGTCGCTGGGGCCGTCGCGGCTGATCGTGCTGGACCAGGCGGAGAGCCCGCTGTACTACATCAACCTGGAGCTGGTGCGCAGCCACCCCGCGCTCACCCTCGTGAACGTGGTGGCCGACGTGACCGACCAGGGGCGGATGGACAGCGTCCTCGCCCGCTACCGGCCGGACTTCGTGTTCCACGCGGCGGCGTACAAGCACGTGCCGCTCATGGAGGAGAATCCGGTGGAGGCGGCGCGCAACAACGTTCTGGGCACCCTCTGCGTGGCCCAGGCTGCGGCGCGCTGGGGCGCCAGCAAGTTCGTGCTCATCTCCACCGACAAGGCGGTCTACCCATCGAGCGTGATGGGCGCCAGCAAGCGCCTGGCCGAGCAGATCGTGCTGGGCTGGCCGTCGCTGAGCGAGTCGAAGACCGACTTCCGCGCGGTGCGCTTCGGCAACGTGCTGGGCTCGGACGGCAGCGTGATCCCGGTGTTCAAGAAGCAGCTGAGCGAGGGCAACCCGCTCACGGTCACGCACCCGGACGTGACGCGCTACTTCATGACCATCCCCGAGGCGGTGCAGCTGGTCCTCCAGGCGGCGGTGCTGCCCGAGGCCGAAGGCCGCATCTGCATGCTGGAGATGGGGTCGCCGGTGCGCATCGTGGACCTGGCCGAGAACCTGATCCGGCTGTCGGGCCTGGAGCCGTACCGCGACGTGCCCATCGTCTTCACCGGCCTGCGCCCCGGCGAGAAGCTGCACGAGGAGCTGATGTCGGCCAAGGAGAAGACGGTGCCGACCACGGTCTCCAAGATCCGCATCGTGCAGACGAGCGAGCCGGACGTGGACCACCTGATGAGCGGGCTGGACCGGCTGGCGGCGGCGGTGGCGGTGGGCGAGCGCAACGACATCCTGGCGGCGCTGTGCGCGATGGTGCCGGAGTGCGTGGCCCCGCTGCGCGAGCGCGGCGCCGCGGCCGTCCAGGCGCTGCAGCCGAAGTAGCTTTCCCGCGGGCCTGCCCCGCCGGTGTGACGCGGCAGGCGATGCAAGCGTCAGCAGCACAACGTGTTGGCCCTGCGGGCCGTCCACGCGGGCGGCCCGCCCGCTTTCCCCGCCGCGATGCCGCGGGTCCGATTCATCTTCGGCGGTACGCCGCCGTCCAACACCAGAGCGAGAGAGATGCGTCCAGGGCACGTAGCGGGGCGGGGGATCGGCAGACGATTGGGATCGGATTCGGTCGGATCGATGACATCGGTTCCGGCGTCGGTCATGGTTTCGGCAGGTTCGCTGCGGATGCGGGGCGGGTGCCGATGAAGGTGCTCGTGATCGCGGGCGCGCGGCCGAATTTCATGAAGGTCGCGCCAATCCTGAAGGCGCTGAAGGAAGCGGGAGACGAGGCGCTGCTGGTGCACACGGGCCAGCACTACGACGTGAAGATGAGCGACGCCTTCTTCGCCGACCTCCAGATCCCCGCGCCGGACTACCACCTGGGCGTCGGCTCCGGCACGCACGCGCAGCAGACGGCGCGCGTGATGGAGCAGTTCGAGCCCGTGCTGCTGGAGGTGCGGCCGGACTGGCTGGTGGTCGTCGGCGACGTGAACTCCACCATCGCCTGTGCGCTGGTGGCGGCGAAGCTGAAGGAAGAGACGGGCTGCCGCATCGCGCACGTGGAGGCGGGGCTGCGCAGCGGCGACTGGAGCATGCCGGAAGAGGTGAACCGCGTGCTCACCGACCGCCTGTCGGACCTGCTGCTCACGCCCAGCCGCGACGCGCACCCCAACCTGGCGGCCGAGGGAATCTCCGCGGATCGCGTGCGCTTCGTGGGCAACGTGATGATCGACACGCTGCTGGCACAGCTTCCCGCGGCTCGCGCGCTGGACCTGCCCGCGAAGATGGGGCTGGAGCGCGGCGGCTACGCGGTCTGCACGCTGCACCGGCCCAGCAACGTGGACCAAGCCGAGACGCTGGCGCCGCTGCTGGACGCCCTGGCCCGCGTGGCGGCGGAGATGCCGGTGGTGCTGCCCATCCACCCCCGCACCCGCGCCCGCGCCGAGGCGATGGGGCTGCACGCCGAGCTGGCGCGCCTGCGCGTGGTCGAGCCGCTGGGCTACCGCGAGATGCTGGCGATGACCGACGCCGCCGCCGTGGTGCTCACCGACTCCGGCGGCCTCCAGGAGGAGACGACGGCGCTCGGCGTGCCCTGCGTGACGCTGCGCGAGAGCACCGAGCGCCCGGTCACCATCACCGAGGGCACCAACCGGCTGGTGCAGTGGCCGCCCACGTCGGACTCGACGTACCGCGCCTTCCGCGAGGCGCTGGCGCAGGGGCGCGCGGAGCCGGGGTCACGCTGCCCCGAAGGCTGGGACGGCCGCGCCGCCGAGCGTATCTTGCAGGCGCTCGCCGCCGAGCTGGAGCCGGTCCCGGCCTGAGCTTCGGGCGACGGGCCGGCATCGGGTGAGATGCGCGGTTGAGCCTGATGTTCGTCGGGTTGATGTGGGGCGGGCTGGTGGGGGTGCCCCCTCCCCCAGCCCCTCCCCCGCAAGCGGGAGAGGGGAGCCCTGTCACAGTGGGGCGAGGGGTTGGTGCGCTTCGGTGACGGGCGGCGGGCGGGTCGGCCCGGGAGTATCGCGCGACGAAGTACATCTACGGTATCTACATGCACCGGCTGGGCTTTCGAGGCGGCCGGGCTTTCTGACGGATAGAGAAGAAGAAGCATGCACTTCCCCCTTCCGGCGGCTGCGCGTCCCGGAGCCGCCGGCATCCGCGGATGACCAAGCGGCGCACCTCGTCCATCTTCGTGATGGCGGGCGGCGGCATGCAGAGCCTGATCGTGGGCCTGCAGTCCATCATCCTCATCCCGATCTACGTCCGCCAGGTCGGCGAGCGGCTGTACGGCGCGTGGCTTGGCTCCGGCGACGTGCTGTCGTGGATGCTGGTGTCCGACCTGGGGATCACCAACCTAGTGATCCAGAAGGTCGCCGCGGCGCACGGCGCGGGCGACGAGCGCGACGTGGGCCGCTGGTTCGCGTCGGGCACCGCCGTGGTCGCCGCCATCTGCGCGATCCTCTGCGCCGTCGGAATCGGCGCGTCGTTCGCCTTTCCGCGCATCTTCGGCCTGCAAGGCGCGGAGGCGGACGCGCTGCGGCGCACGTTCGTGCTCGCGACGGTGTCGACGTCCGTCGTCATCCTGCACACGGCATTTTACGGCTACGCGCGCGGTGTGCAGCGCACGGGGCTGCTGAGCGCCACGACGGTGGTGTCGACGCTGCTCCAGTTCGCCATCTCGCTCGTGCTCGCCCTGCGCGGCTTCGGGCTGCTGGCCATCGGCTACGGCTTCGTGGCGCGCGCGGTCGTGCAGGTGATCGGGATGGCGATCTTCTTCGCGCGCGAGGTGCCCGCGGGCGTGCGAGCGAACCTGCGCGTGGACCGCGAGGTGCTGCGCGAGCTGGGCCGCACCGTCCCCGCGACGGCCGTGGCGGGCTTCGCCTTCGCGGCGATGAACCAGAGCGAGCTGCTGATCGTCTCTCTCCTCGTGGGCCCCGCGGCCGCCGCGGTCTTCATGCTCAACCGCAAGGCGATCGAGCTTGCGCGCGCGCTGTCGGACAGCGTGACGTTCGGCACGTACGGCGCGTACGCGCACCTCGTCGCCTCGGCGGACCGGGGGCGGGCGCTGAACGTGTATCGCGAGATCCTGTCGGTGCGCACGGCGCTGGCGGTGCTGATGGCGGCAGGCTACGTGGCGCTCAACCGCAGCTTCGTGTCGGTCTGGGTCGGGCCGGAGAAGTACGTCGGCCTGACGCTGACGGCGCTCTTCGCCGTCCAGTCGATCATGGCCGGCAACGCGTTCCTGGCGAACTATCTCTACCGCGCCGCGGGCTTCATCGTCGAGGGATCGATGCTGCTGCTGGCGGAGAGTGTTCTACGTGTCGGGTTGATGGTGGGCCTGTGCCTCTGGCTGGGCCTGCCCGGCGTGCCGCTGGCGGGCATCGCCTCCGGCGCGGTGTTCCTGCTGGTGACGCATCGCAAGCTGCGCGCGTTCTGCCTTGGCTTCCAGGCGGCGGACCGGCCCATCTCGCCCGCGTTCTGGGGCGTGTGCGCGGGGCTGCTGGCGGCGTGCGTGGCGCTCGGAGCGGGCTACATGAGCCGCCACTGGCTGTACGTGTTCGGCGCGGGCTCGGGCATCCTCGCGCTCGGCGCGGTCGCGCTGGCGCCCACGAACGCGTACCTGGCGCGGTATCGCGCGGCCGTGGCCTCGCGCCTTCCGATGCTGCGCGGAGCGGCGGCGCCGTGACCGCGGTCGAGACCCTTCCGGAGACGGAGACCGGGACGCGCGCGAAGGCCGCCGTGCCCGAGCCGCCGCGCATCTCCCGGTTCAAGAAGCTGGCGCCCATCGTCGCCATCCAGCTGTACCTCAATGCGTCGATCCTGATCTTCGCGTTCGGGCCGTGGATCTGGCCCATGCGCGACGGGACCAAGCTGTACGTCTTCGTCGCGCTGGCGCACCTGGCGCTGCTGCTGGGCTACCTGAGCGGCATCAACCGGCGGCCGGCGGGCTACCACGGGCGCACGCCCATGGACCGGCTGCTGCGGTGGAGCGTGTGGACCACGCTGCTGCTGTACCTGCCCACGCTGTACTGGGCCACGCAGGGGCAGATCAACATCATCGAGGCGATCCGCGACCCCGGCACGGTCTACTACCGCTTCCAGGACATCTCGGCCGAGGTGCACGAGACGCCGCTCATCGGCTACGTGCGCATGCTGTTCGCGCCGCTGCTGGCCATGGCGATGCCGCTGCTGGCGCGGCGCTGGCGCGGGCTGTCGCTGCGCATGCGGGTGCTGGGCGCGCTTGCGGTGGCGTCGAACCTGTCGCTCTTCGTCTTCACCGGCCGCAACAAGGGACTGGCGGACTTCGTCCTGCTGCTTCCGTGGCTGCTCGCGATGGCGCTGCACGGCAGCCGGGTACGGCTCAAGCGTCTCGTCCTGCCCGCGGTGCTCTTCGCCGCCGCGCTGGCGGGCTTCGCCGCGTTCTTCATCACCGGCTCCAACGGCCGGACAGGTGGCGCGGACGACGCGTTCGAGAAGGTGCAGATCTTCGGTGGGCTCCAGGCCGACCTGGACAACCCGCTGCTCCGGGCGCTGCCGCGGCCGGTGCAGGGGCCGGTGATGCTGCTGTCGTTCACGCAGACGCACGGCTACCTGGCGCTGTCGTGGGCGCTGGACAAGCCGTGGGTGCCCAGCTGGGGCGTGGGCCACTCGTACTTCCTGTACATCGCCGAGCGGCGGCTCACCGGGCGCGAGGACCTGCAGTCGCGCAGCTACCCGGCGCGCCTCCAGGCCGAGGACGGCTGGGACATGATCATGTTCTGGCACACCATCTACACCTGGCTGGCGTCGGACCTGTCGTTTCCAGGCACCCTGGTGGCGGTGTTCCTCCTGGGCCGGCTGTTCGCGCTCACCTGGCTGGACTCGCTGCGCGGCGAGAACCCGTACGCGGTGGGGCTGCTGATATTGCTGGTGACGATGTTCTACTACTTCCCGGCGAACAACATCATCCTGGGCCAGCCGGAGGGCTTCGCGGGCTTCTGGGGGCTGTTCGGGCTGTGGTTCTTCACGCGCCGCCGGGTGCGCTTCCGAGCGCCCGAGCCGGGGTGGGAGATGGAGCCCGTGCCCGTCCGCTGAGGCCGAGCCGTCCGCCGGGAGAGACGGCGGATGTTCACCAAGTGGGCCGGTGCCTTGCGGTTCGGTGACGGCGGGGGATAGGTTGGCCGCCCCGCACAGGCCGCGCGGAAGGTTCAGATGCGGCCGGGGGCGGACGCCCGGCCTTCGTGCTGGTGCGATCCTTGCCTTGCGACCGCGCGCCTGCCTTTTCCGGGGCCGGGCGCGCGGGCGGCGGGATCGCCGTCCGGAGCGGCCACGTGCCGGCGCGCTCCGTCCCATCCCTTCCGCAGTCCCGAAACGCCTGGACGCCGTCGTGCGTTCGTCGGGGGCTGCGGAGGGTTGTCCACGCCGGAGCCCCCGTTCGGGGCGTTCGCCGGCCTGCGCGCAGGAGCGCGCCAGAGTACCCCTAAACGCTACAGACGGAGCGAGGTTTCATGAAGATTCTGGTGACCGGCGGTCGCGGTACGGTCGGCTCGGTGCTGGTTGAGGAGCTGCGGTCGCGCGGCCACGACGTGGTGAGCGCCGACCTTGCGCACGGCGACCACGAGATCGGGTACAGCCTGCGCACCGACGTGCTGAAGCCCACCTACGTGCGCTGCGACGTGGGCAGCTTCCGGCAGCTGGAGCGGGTGGCCGACACCATGGGCCCGTTCGACTACGTGTACCACCTGGCCGCCGAGTTCGGCCGCTGGAACGGCGAGGACTTCTACGAGCAGCTCTGGCAGAGCAATGCCATCGGCACCAAGAACGTCATCCGCCTCCAGGAGAAGCACCGCTTCCGCCTGATCCACTTCTCGTCTTCGGAAGTGTACGGCGACTGGCCGGACGTGATGGCCGAGGACGTGATGGAGAAGCACGAGGTCAAGCAGATGAACGACTACGCGCTCTCCAAGTGGGTCAACGAGTGCCAGATCCGCAACTCGATCATCCAGTATGGGACCGAGAGCGTGGTGGTGCGCCTGTTCAACACGTACGGCCCGGGCGAGTTCTACAGCCCGTACCGCTCGGTGAACTGCCGCTTCATGTACTGCGCGCTCATGGGCCTGCCGTACGTCGTGTTCCGCGGCTACCACCGCACGTCCACGTTCGTGAGCGACACCGTGGTCTCGCTCGCCAACATCGCCGACAACTTCAAGACCGGCGAGACGTACAACATCAGCAGCAACGAGTACCACAGCATCGAGGAGCTGTCGGACATGATCCTGCGCGCCACCGGGGCGGACCCGTCGCTGGTGGTGTACAAGGACGCCGAGCCGCTTACCACGCGCAGCAAGCGGGTGGACAACTCCAAGGCCGTGCGCGACCTGGGCTACCGGGCGCAGGTGGGCCTGGAAGACGGCGTGTACCGCACCGTGGAGTGGATGCGCGGCGTGTACCTCGAGGGCAGCGTGCGCAGCCCGTACGCGGCGGCGCTGGGGATCGACCCCGTCCTCTCGGGCGCGGGGGTCTGACCTCCGCTGCCCGGCAAGGGCGGTAGCTTTCCGGAGAGGCTGGGCGCCCCGCGTCCAGCCCTTCCTTTATCCGTACGGCGGCGCCGGTAGACACGGCGTCGCGGACCTCCGGTGGAACGCAGATGGAGCAGACGGCGCGGTATCCGCGGGTGCTGGTGGTGGCGGCGAACCCGTTCTCGCGGCGCTCCAACAACGGGCTGACCATGACCAGCCTGTTCGAGGGCTGGCCCAAGGACCGGCTGGCGCAGGTGTTCGTGCCGTTCGTGACGCCCGCGCCGCCGGAGTTCGACGTGTGCAGCCGCTACTGGGCGCTCACCCCGCGCGGCCTGAAGCGCGTGGAGGAGACGGTGCCGGTGGAGGCGCTGCCCGGCCGCCCGTCCAAGCTGCGCAACTTCGCGGTGCGGCTGGCGACGGAGTCGCGCCTGGCGCCGCGGATCGCCCAGCCGCTACGGGAGATGGTGTACTCGCGGCCGGGGCTGCTGGACGGGCCGGAGATGGCGGAGATCGAGGCGTTCGAGCCCGATCTCATCTTCTCCACCCTGGGCTCGCTGGGGCAGCTGCGGCAGGTGGAGCGGCTTTCCGAGCGCCTAGGCGTGCCGGTGGTCCCGTTCTTCACGGACGACTGGATCACGACGGAGTACCGCCGTGCCTTCGGATCGGGCATCCTGCGGCGGAAGCTGGCGGAGTCGTTCCGGCGGATCGTGGATGCGTCCCCGCTGCGGCTCGCCATCTCCCCCGCGATGGCGGAGGAGTACACGAAGCGGTACGGCGGCGAGTTCCACGCCTTCTGCCGCTGCGTGGACGCGGGCGCCTTCCTGGCGACGCCGCGCGTGGGCGGCGGCGAGTGGATCGAGATGGTCTACGCCGGGCAGCTCGGCTTCGACCGGTGGAAGTACCTGAAGAAGATCGGCGAGGCGCTGCGCGAGCTGCTGGACGAGGGCATCCGCGCGCGGCTCACCGTCTACACGGTCCCCGCGCACGTGGACCTGTACGGCGCCGAGCTGACGATGGACCCGGTGATGCGCGTGGCGGGCTACGTGGAGAGCGACCGCCTGCCCGCCGTGTACGACGCGGCCGACGTGCTGGTGCACTGCGAGAGCTTCGACACGTCGCTGGCCGACTACACGCGCTTCTCGCTGTCCACCAAGGTGTCGGAGTACATGATGGCTGCGCGGCCGCTCCTGGGCTACGGCCCGGCGGACGTGGGCTCCATGCGCTACATCGCCGAGTCCGGCGCGGGCGCCGTGATCTCCGAAGACTCGCCCGCGCACGTGAAGGCGCGCCTGCGCGAGCTGATGGGCGACCGCGCGCGCCTGAACGAGTGGGGCCGCCGCGCCCGCGAGCACGCCCTGGAGCACCACGAGGGCACCCGCCAGCGCGAGCGCTTCCGCGACCTCCTCGCCCGCGCCGTGCAGCCGCGTGCGGACCGGGCCCGAGCCGCCTCGTAGCCGTCGGGCGAAGCTCGCCCGCATCGCATCAGCTGTGACGCGGCGGGGCGCGGGAGTCGTTCCGGACGATGTCGGCTGATCTACGTTGATCGGTAGATGCGTATCTACCGATCATCCCGCATCTTCCGTGATTGAAACGTTGGGGGCGTAGGACTCGGCATCACGGCAGATGCGATGTGGTGTGGGGATGGCGATCGGATGACGCGCGGGAGATGTGCGGCCCGCGATCGAGCTACCGAGGCGAACAGGGCTGGGGGGAGATTGCGGGTTCTTCTGCTGTCGCAGTACTACGAGCCGGAGCCGTTCAAGGGCGACGCGCTGGGGGGCGGGCTGGTGCGGCGCGGGCACCGCGTGACGGCGGTGACGGGCTTTCCCAACTACCCGCTGGGCCGCGTGTACGACGGCTACCGGCAGCGCCCCTGGCAGCGCGAGGAGCGCGCGGGCGTGCAGGTCGTGCGGCTGCCCATGTACACCGACCACTCCCGCTCCGCCGCCCGCCGCGCGCTCAACTACGGCAGCTTCGCGGCGAGCGCGTCGGTGCTCGGCCCCGCGCTGTGCGGGCCGCAGGACGTGATGTGGGTGCACCATCCGCCGCTGACCGTGGCCGCGCCCGCGCTCGCCATCAGCACGGTGCGGCGGGTGCCGTTCGTGCTGGAGATCCAGGACCTGTGGCCCGAGACGCTGGGAGCGACCGGCATGGTGGGCAGCCCGCGCGTGCTGGACGCGGTCGGTCGGGCCGCCGCGGCGCTGTACCGGCGGGCGGCGGCGCTGGTGGTCATCTCGCACGGCTTCAAGCGCAACCTGGTCGCGAAGGGGGTCCCGGCGGAGAAGGTCCACGTGATCCACAACTGGGCCGACGAGGAGGTCTACCGCCCCGTCGCGCCCGACCCCGAGCTGGCACGGCGCTGGGGGCTGGACGGCCGGTTCAACGTGCTGTTCGCCGGCAACATCGGCCCGGCGCAGGCGCTGGGCACGGTGCTGGATGCGGCCGAGCGCCTTCGCGACCTGCCGGACGTGCAGATGGTGTTCGTGGGCGAGGGCGTGGACCTTGCCGCGCTCACCGCATCGGCCGAGAGCCGCGGGCTCGCGAACGTGCGCTTCGTGCCGCGGCAGCCGCCGCAGGCCATGCCCGCGTTCTATGCGCTGAGCGACGCGCTGCTCATCCACCTGCGGCGCGACCCGCTGTTCGAGATCACCATCCCGTCCAAGACGCTGGCGTACCTGGCCTGCGGGCGGCCCATCCTCTGCGCCGTCCCTGGCGACGCGGCGGACGTGATCGAGCGGGCGGGCGCGGGAGTCACCTGCGCGCCGGAGGATGCGGACGCGCTCGCCGCCGCCGTCCGCCGCCTGCACGCCATGCCCGCCGCCGAGCGCGCGGCGATGGGCGCCGCCGGGCGCGCCTTCGTCGCCGAGCACGCCAGCGTGCACACCGAGGCGCAGCGGCTGCTCGAGCTCGTTCAGGCGGCGGCGGGGGCGCGCCGGCGCCGCATGTGACCGAGCACCTCGCCGAGGAGCTCGCGCTCGAACAGCACGGTGAAGGCCAGCGTCGTGACCACGTAGACCGCGACGAAGGCGAGG
>DASRQW010000172.1 GCA_035696245.1 Longimicrobiaceae bacterium
CGTCGACCCCATGGTCGCCCTCCGCGCCGACTGACGCACGAAACGGCGGGTGAACGGTAGATGTTCATCCGCCGACGTCTGCGTGTCTCGGAAGATGGAACGCACCACCCGGCCCGACGCGCATCTGCCGATCTATCGGGCGCCGAGTCACCGCCGGGCGTATGAAACGCCCGGCTGCGAACTGCGATGGTCCTGCGGACCGGCACCGGCGTGCTCCATCGACGACGGGTGGCCGAAGCATCGCACCCTGGATGCATCAGCGACACCGTGGAAGCTGGAGCATCTGTCAAACCTCGTCCGCAGGACGACCGCAGTCCAAAGCCGGGGGTTTCATACCCCCGGCAGACTCCCGGCCGAGCCGATGCTTCGGTCGCGAGGTGACGCCGGGACGCCCATCTACCGCCTACCCGCCGTTCTGTAGATGCGCATCCGGTGACCGTGCCGCCGAACCGCGCTCGTCCGAACCCGAGAAGACCCGACCCCCCTCCGGCGCACCCGAGTTTCGCGGGATGCGCCGGAGCCGTACTATCACTGCGGCCGCGCATCTACGGAAAGCGCCGCCCTCCGCGCCAGCCCCGGACCACATCCGCATGCCGTCACCCACGCCCGACGCCCCCCGCATCCTCATCGCCGACGACCAGGTCGACGTGCTCGAGGCGTTGCGGCTGCTGCTGAAGAGCGAAGGCTTCCGTATCGAGACCGCCACCTCGCCCGCCGGCATCCTGGCCGCCGCGCGCGAGCAGGACCTCGACGCGGTCCTGATGGACCTCAACTACTCCCGCGACACCACGTCCGGCCGCGAGGGGCTGGACCTGCTGGGCCAGATCCAGGCGCTCGACCCGTCGCTCCCAGTGGTGGTGATGACCGCGTGGGGCAGCGTGGAGAGCGCGGTGGAGGCCATGCGGCGCGGCGCGCGCGACTACGTGGAGAAGCCGTGGGACAACGCGCGCCTGGTCGCCACGCTGCGCTCGCAGGTGGAGCTGGCGCGGGCGCTCCGCCGCAGCGCGCGCCTGGAGCAGGAGAACCGCCGCCTGCGCAGCGACGGCCTGCCGCGCCTGATCGCCGACTCGCGCGCCATGCAGCCCGCGCTGCGCATGATGGAGCGCGTGGGCCCGTCCGACGCGCACGTGCTGATCACGGGCGAGCACGGCACGGGCAAGGACGTGGTCGCGCGCTGGCTGCACGCCTCATCCGCCCGGGCGCAGCGGGCGCTCGTGACGGTGAACGCGGGCGCCATCGCCGACGGCGTGTTCGAGAGCGAGCTGTTCGGCCACGTGAAGGGCGCCTTCACCGACGCGCGGGCCGACCGCGTGGGCGCCTTCGAGCTGGCCGACGGCGGCACGCTGTTCATGGACGAGATCGGGACGATGCCGCAGGACCAGCAGTCCAAGCTCCTGCGCGTGCTGCAGACGGGCGAGTTCCAGCGCGTGGGCTCGTCCAAGACGCGGCGGGTGGACGTGCGCGTGCTCTCCGCCACGAACATGGACATCCCGCAGGCCGTGGCCGAGGGCCGCTTCCGCGAAGACCTGCTCTTCCGCCTGAACACGGTGGAGATCCACCTGCCGCCCCTGCGCGAGCGCCGCGAAGACGTGCCGCTGCTGGCGATGCACTTCCTGGTGCGCGCCGCCGACCAGTACCGCAAGCACATCACCGGCTTCGAGCCCGAAGCCATGCAGGCGCTGCTCCAGTACCCGTGGCCCGGCAACATCCGCGAGCTGGAGCACACCATCGAGCGTGCCGTGCTCCTCGCGCAGGGCACCTCCATCGCCCCGGAAGACCTGGCGCTCCGCGGCCGCGTCCCCGCCGCCGTGGCGATGGACGAGATGTCGCTGGAAGACGCCGAGCAGCTCCTGATCCGCAAGGCGCTCGCCCGCTACGACGGCAACGTGAGCCGCGCCGCCGAGGCCCTGGGCCTCAGCCGCAGCGCCCTGTACCGGCGGCTGGAGCGATACGGGCTGTGAGGGCCCTCACCCGGCTCGCAAAACTCGCCTGCCCTCCCCCGCAAGCAGGGGAGGGCACGGCACTGGTGCGGCCGGGGCCCGGTAGGGGTCGAGCTTTCCTCCTCGCTGCCGACGCGCTGGCGACTCGCGCTGCGCGCTGCGGGAGGGCGGGCCGAGATGCGACTGCGCGGACCATCGAACTTGCTCGACCCACGGGCGCTTCTGATCGCACGGAGCCTCGTCCGCAGGACGACCGCAGTTCGAAGCCGGGGGTTTCATACCCCCGGCTGACTCTCGGCGCGCTTGACAGCCTGAGCCACGCGCGATCTCACACGCAGCCTCCTCGATCTGCCGCTGACGCCGGGATGCGGGTGATGCTCAACCACGCTCCATCCCACCGATCCCGCCCCCCGCGTGGCCGCTGACCCGCGGGCGTCGCCAGTCCGCTCGTCTCCGGACGCACCCGTGCCGATGCCCGCGCGCGCGCGGCGAGCCAAGCGCCGCCTGACCCATCAGGCGCAGATCCTCCGCCTCGCCTTCCTCACCGGCCTGCCCGGCGTCCTGCTGTCCACCGTCCTGCTGTGGACGGGAGATTTTCAGCCGCGCACGCGCTGGACGTTCACGCTGCTCGTGTGCGGTGCCTGGGCGGCGTTCGCGTTCACGCTGCGCGACCGCGTGGTTCGCCCGCTACAGACGCTCTCCAACCTGCTCGGCGCCCTGCGTGAGGGCGACTTCTCCATGCGCGCCCGCGGCGCCCGCAGCGACGACGCGCTGGGCCTCGCGCTCCTGGAAGCCAACGCGCTCGGCGAAACCCTGCGCGAGCAGCGCGTGGGCGCCATGGAAGCCACCGCGTTGCTGCGCAAGGTGATGGAGGAGATCGACGTCGCCGTCTTCGCCTTCGACGGCACCGAGCACCTGCGCCTGGTGAACCGCGCCGGCGAGCGCCTCCTCGCCCAGGCCGAGGGCCGCCTGCTGGGCCTCAGCGCCGCCGAGCTGGGCCTGGACTTCTGCCTCCGCGGCGAGACCCCGCGAACCATCGACCACTCGTTCGCTGGTGGAACGGGACGGTGGGAGGTCCGCCGCGACCCATTCCGCCAGGGCGGCCTGCCGCACGAGCTGCTGGTGCTCTCCGACGTGAGCCGCGTGCTGCGCGAGGAGGAGCGCCAGGCCTGGCAGCGCCTGATCCGCGTGCTCAGCCACGAGATCAACAACTCGCTCGCGCCCATCCAGTCCATCGCCGGCACGCTCCAGGGCCTCGTCGCCCAGCAGCCGCGGCCCGACGACCTGGACGAGGACCTGCGCGGCGGCCTCACCGTCATCGCCGGGCGCGCCCGGGCGCTGGGGCGCTTCATGGCCTCGTACGCCCGCCTTGCGCGGCTGCCCGCCCCCACGCTGGAGCCGCTGGACGTGGGCGAATGGGTCCGCCGCACGGTGGAGCTGGAGCAGCGCCTTCCCGTCCGCATCGTCCCGGGCCCGCCGCTGGAGATCGACGCCGACGGCGACCAGCTGGACCAGCTTCTCATCAACCTGGTCCGCAACGGCGTGGATGCCGCGCTGGAGACGCGCGGCGGCGTGCGTGCCGGCTGGACAGTCCACGACTCGCAGCTGGACGTGTGGGTGGAGGACGACGGCCCCGGCCTGGCGAGCACGGCCAACCTCTTCGTCCCGTTCTTCACCACCAAGCCCAGCGGCACCGGCATCGGCCTGGCCCTCAGCCGCCAGATCGCCGAGGCCCACGGCGGCACCCTCACCCTCGAGAACCGCCCCGACGCCCAAGGCTGCGTCGCCCGCCTGGTGCTACCGCTCGGGTGATCACTTCGTCCATCTTGTGCGAGAGCCGATAAGGAGCGTATCTTCTCTCTCCCGGAGAGTCGGACTACCCACTCAGCTCACACACGACGATGCCCCGCCGGTCCTCTGATGTCGTTCAGCCGTGACGCGTGGACACGGTCCGAGGCCGGCGCCGAATGTCTCTCATTCCGATGACGAAGCACCGTGGCAGACGTTTCTCGCCGCGACAGGGTGCCTGTTGATCTTTCCCTTGATTCCGCTACTCTTCGAATGGCTGTTCACGGGGAATGTCGCTCTGACGTCCGTAACGCTCGTCGCCGGGAACTACGCGCTCGCTGTGGCATTCGCGACCAAGCAGCCGTTCATCTGGATGCTGGGATCGTTTCTCGGTGTGGTGTTCGCCGGGGTGTTCGGGTTCTGCACCGGGGCTGCGGCGCACCCTTACCTTGACCATGTGGGTTTTATCGCGGCCAGCGGCAGCATCATTGCGGTCTTCGTCCTGCACACGGGTGAGCGGTACGTTCGACACGTCGTCAAGAAAGAAGCGTTTCCAGAGTTCATGAACCGCGGAGGATGAGATGAGCCCCGTCCACGTGATCTACGGCCTGTATGTAGTGATGGCGGTCGCGTGTACCGCGGCGATCGGGCAGATGATTCGCCTTATCGTCGTTCAGCACCGTGCGGAGAAGAAGCTTGTCGCCCGTCTCGCGGAGGCGCCGGAGGTCCGCGATCTTCTTCACCGCGTCGAAGCGAATGGGTGGCCCGCGAACCATCTCCCGCCGCGCGTGGCCGAACGCCTGCGAGCCGTCGTCGACCGCGAGGCCGACCGGCTGGTGCCGATCGAACGGCGGACGATCCGGGAAGCGGTGTACCAGCCGACGGTGCGTGGCCGCGAGAACTACCTCGGCAAGCTGCTGGAGGAATCCGCGCGCGAGCTGCAGCACGCGCACTGAGCGGATCAGACTTGGGATGACGATGCGGGACCGCTGAGCTGACAGCGGTCCCGCTTTCTGTTCGGCTGATGCGTGGAGCCGTATTCCGTTCCAGGAAACGGGAACCGACTCAGGGCGGATCGGTATCCATAACCATATCCGCGGCCTTGGTTTGGCCGCGTTTCGTTTGATATCGAGGCCGGAGAGCGGATCCATGAACGAGAGAAACTACCTGGTGCGCGCCACCGCCATGGGCGAGCGCGTTCGCGCCTTCGCGCTCGACGCCACGGGCGCCGTCGCGGAGCTCCAGCGGCGGCACGACACCTACCCGGCGGTAAGCGCCGCGCTGGGCCGCACCGCCATGGGCGCTCTGCTGCTCGCCGCCGCGTCGCTCAAGGAAGAGGACCAGCTGCTCACGGCCGAGGTGCGCGGCGGCGGGCCCGTGGGCCGCATCCTCGCGACCGCCAACGGGCGCGGTGAGGTGCGCGGGACGGTCACGAACCCGCACGTGCACGCCGACAGCGTGAACGGCAAGCTGAACGTGGCCGGCGTCGTCGGCACCTCGGGCTACCTGTCGGTCACCAAGGACCTGGGGATGCGCGAGACGTACTCGGGCATGGTTGAGCTCCAGTCCGGCGAGATCGGCGACGACTTCGCGTACTACCTGCTCAAGAGCGAGCAGACGGCGAGCGCCGTGGGCATCGGCGTGTTCGTGGACCGCGACGGGACCATCCAGGCGGCCGGTGGCTACCTGCTTCAGCTCCTCGGCGGCCTCTCGGACGACGAGATCACGGCGATCGAGGAGGCCATCCGCGCGCTGCCGCACCCCACGCAGCTGATCCTGCAGGGCACCACGCCGGAGCAGATCCTGGAGCGCATCTTCCCCGGAGGCTTCGAGCTGCTGGACCGGCAGCCGGTGGGCTTCGCGTGCCCGTGCTCGCGCGAGCGCTTCGAGGCCGCCATCGTCTCCCTCGGCCCGGAGGAGATCGAACGGATCATCGAAGAGGAAGACCAGCCCGCGACCGAGGTGGTGTGCCACTTCTGCAACGAGCGCTACCACTTCACGCCCGGCGAGATGGAAGGCATCCTCCGCCTCGCCAGCTGATCCGCAAGCCGGCTGATGTAGAACCGCCGCCCCGTCTCCCTGACGTGGCGGCGGTTTTCGTTCGCGCGGCGGAGATGCCGGTGCTGCGGTGTGGGTGACGGAGCCGCACGCGCAGTCGCCACTCCGGCATGTTCCAGCAAGGCGCCTCCGTCCAGCCTGGAATCGCCTGCACCGTGCTGGACTCGCCGTGCGCGCGTCCGGCGCCGCGTCAGACGTCCTGGAGCCCACCCACGTGGAAGAAGGGGTTGAATCCCTTGTGCCACCTGTAGTGGAAGGAGACGAAGAAGTTGCCGCCCACGTAGTCGTAGCACAGCCGGCTCAGGTGGGCGTTGCCGACGCTGAACTCCACGTATGGATACAGCTCCCCCGTTGCGTTCTGCGAATAGTTGGACCAGAAGAATTCGATCCGCTGCCTCTGGGTCAGCGCGCCCAGCTCGCCTTCCACCAGGGCCGTGTACTTCCACTTGTGGCCGTCGGTGGGCATCTCGCGCGGCTTGCGGAGAGCCTTTCGAACCGACTTTTTGGCGGCGTCGTAGATGCGCGTGTTCGCCTGGTTCAGGTCGAGGACCTCGGCGACGGCCACGGGGGGAAGCCAGCCGGACTGGTTGGTGTGCATGGTCCGCACGGCGGCGAACCCGGTGGTAGCCTGCCTTGCGACCTCCTCATGCGTGAGCTTGCGCGAGAACTG